>JAKADE010000057.1 GCA_021820785.1 Pseudomonadota bacterium | reverse complement strand
GGAGTCGGGCGCGTCGCAACGGCCAGCGGCGCCCCCTGCTTGCGCAGGTAATCGGCCACGCGGGCATCGAGTTCATCCTGATCGGGCACGTGGCGCGTGATGCCGCGCCACAGTCCGCCCACCGCATCGGCCGCCTTGCCGCCGAGCGCACCGGCTCCGTGTAGTGCGCCCTCGAGCAGCGGGCCGGTGACGGCGCCGATCGCCGCGTTGACGGCCGGGTTGCCGCGCGGCTGCTGCACCCCGTATGCGGCGCCCGTCGCCATCGAGCGCGGGAGTGCGGCAACGGCGCGCGTGAGCAAGCTGGCGCCCTCCGGTGCGACGAGCCCGGCGGCCTTCATGCCGGCACCCGCGAGCTCTCCGACTCCCTCGCCGAGTGGAGTGGACGCCAGCAGTTCGGTCGGCCACTTCACGAGCGCGTTGAGCCACGGGTGCTGCGCATCGAGCGCGCTGTTGACGCCAGGGGCAGGCTGCTGCGGTTGCGGCGCGGCGTAGCGGCCGAAGTTGGCTTGTGGAATCGGCCCCGAAGTATCCGCGCCGAGCAGGTGCGCGATGCCGGTGCCGACATCGTTGAGTCCTTGGTCGACGAACATGAACGGCTTCTGCCAGGCGGGTGTTTTCGCCCACAGCGCTCGGGCCTGCTGGCCGGGAGTCGGTGCGGTCTGTGTCGGCAGCAGCGCGGCGTACTCCGGCGGGAGTGTTTGCTGCTGAGCGCTCCGAGCGGGGGCAGCGAGCCGCGGACTGCTGACAGCGTGGACCGCATGGGTGCTGACGCGCGGCTTTGGCGTAGCGTGCGCAGGTGGTAACAGCGCCGCGTACTCCGGGGGCAACCCTTCGACGGTCTGAGGCGGCGCGGCCTTCGGCAGCAGGGCAGCGAACGCGGGCGGGAGCGGAGTGGCGGCGGCTGGGGCGGTCATGATGTTGCCTCGGGAGGGGTGTCACCCTGTCGAACGATTCGTATCACGAGCTCGCCCGAGCCGTCAGCGCCTCTCAATTCTGAGCGACTGAGGCGCGGGATCACGTACTCGGCGAGCCGTCCCATGAGGTCGAGCGCCTTGGCGGGGTCATCCTTGGCGACCTCCTCGAGCCATCCCTGCATGCGGTCCGCGTTGCCCTCGACGAGCCGACGGAACGCCTCGCGGACTTCGGTCGTCGCGCGATTGGGGGTCCCAGCCGGTCTACCGGCTCTCGGGTCGCCGGGCCGAAACGAGCCGGGAGTGGCTTTGCGGGCCATTCTCTATGCCTCGGCTTCGGTCTTTGTTTGAGAGATGATAGGCATCCGGCGCCCTGCCATCGGCTGCGACACTTCAGGCAGGGGCCGGATACACGGAGAACTACAACCATGGTTGACTTGGCCTCGTTCCAGGCTGCCGCCAGCAGTCTCAAGGCAATGAGCAACATTGCCGCGGCGATTCTTGATCTTCGAGATGAAGCGAAGATCCGCACCAAAGTCATGGAGCTTCAGCGGGCGATTATCGAGGCGCAGAGCTATACCCTTGGGGCGCAGACGGATGGCCTTGCGCAGGTTAACCGCATACGCGAGCTTGAACAGCGCGTTGTGGAGCTTGAAAACTGGGCGGCAGAGAAAGAGCGCTACGAGCTGCACCAAGTCAAAGACGGCGTCTTCACCTACGCGCTGAAGGAAACGATGCGCAACGGAGAGCCGCAACATCAGATCTGTGCAAAGTGCTACCAAGACGGCATCAAGTCGATCCTGCAAGAAGAGCATCTTGCAGTAGGACGAACGCATCTGCTGGTTTGCCATAGGTGTAGATCCGAGCTAATTACGCACGGCCTGCGTCAGAGTTAGATACTGCGGAGCGGGAAGTACCAACGGCATCAGTTCGCCCGCGCGGTGGCCTCGGGTACCTGGTCCCGGGCCTCGATTTGCGCGCCGGCCTGCCGGGCGATCGCCTCGATCAGGTCGGCGACTTCCGCATACGGCCGCGCTGCCAGCGAGCCGATGATGGCGATCCATTCCGAGCGGGTGAGCGTTACCGTCAGGCGTTGATCGTCGGCGCTCATGCCGCTGTCTCCGCGGGCCGTGTGATTCGCGCAAGCTCGGCGGCGGGCACCAAGCGCCGCCGGCCGAGCGTCACGGTGCGCAGCGTTCCGTCCTCGATCAGCCGGTAGAGTCCGCGCCTGGAAATGCCGAGCATGCGGGCGGACTCGGGAACGGCATAGGCGAGCCGGGTTGGCGTTGCGTCAGTTTGTGCGCTCATGCGTCAGACCATGCCAGCGGTTGGAATGGTGCGCTACTGCGGGCCGTGCAATGCCGCCGACTTGCGCAATTGCGTGATGTGCCACTGCACGCAGCGCAGCGAGGGCTGCTGTTCGCGGCCTACTTCAGCCTCGAGCAGGGGGCGCAGGACGCGCTTGGCAGCTCCCCGCTTCGGCCCATGGTCGGCCTCGAGCAACGCCTCGATCGCGGCGCGCAGTCGCTCGGCCCGCGCCTGTTCGGCTTGGTTGTGCTCGGCCAGCGCCTCGGGCGCATGCCCCACGGCCTCGAGCTGAGCCCGCAGGCTGGCGTTCTCGCGCTCGAGGTCGCGGATGCGAGCCTGCAGCGTCGAGGTGTCCGGCTGCGCATGCGCTAGCGCGGCCTGCTGGCCGATGATGATGCTCAGGCGCCTGCTCACGGCTTCGTCTCGCCGAGAATCTCGCGGATCTTGGCCTCGGGCAGCTTCAACGTCCGTGCCAGTTCCTCTACCGTGACGCCAGCGGCGTGCTGGCGCCGGATCGCGCGAGAGAGCGCCTCGGCCCACGGGCGCGGCCGCGGGCCAGCAGCGGCGGGTGAGCTGTTCATGCTGCGCCGCGCTTCGTGCGCGCCTCCGCATGTTTACGCTGGTCCTCGAGCACTGCGGCGCGCCAATCGTCGAGGCGTGCATAAGCGGCCTCCTGCGGCGCGATCACCGCGCCGTCAGGACACAGCACACCCCACCATCCAAAGGGCTCATCTGGACAAATAGGCTCCGCGCTGAGCGCACCGGGAGCGACGCGCCACGCGATCACCGGCATGCGGCAGACGGTGCCATCCTCGAGCATCGTGACAGTGAAGTACCCAGGCGCGGCCGGGATAGGCGCCACCAGTCGCGCCGGATCGAAGTGAGGATCTGCCGCAGTCGTGATACGACCAGCGCCTGCCGCGTCGATGTACTCGATTTCCGTCCGCATGCCTCGGGGCGTCTCGTTCGTCCATCGCTGGCGAATCCGCGTTACGCGATCGGCGGAGATGTACCCGGCGCGGGTTTCGATGAATGTGCTCATGGCCAGGCTCTCCGGGTGCGGCGTTCGATCAGCAGACGGTGCAATGAGTGCAGCAGCCACCAGGTGCTTGCGATCGCCAGGACCGCGCCAATCAGTCGCATAGTCATTGCAAACTCGCTTCGGCGGCTTGCCGCCAGTACTCAGTAAACAGAGCCAGTCCCGGCCAGCGCTCGGCCGGCACGCGGAGCTCGCCGGCGACGATGGAGCCGTCAGCAGTGCGCAGGCTGAGCATGACGCTCACGTTGGTCTGCGCCGGGGCGCACGGGGTCGCGCCCGCCACGTCGAACGCGTAGCGCAGCGCGGGGTCAGCATCGAGCTGCTTGGCAACCCCGTGGCGTCGATGCGCCAAGGCGACGAGCGCCTGGTCTGCGGGCCGAAAGGTCCGGCACTCGAACAGTGGCGCGGCCCAGGTCTCGACCTTGCGCCGGGTGCACCAGCCGTCCGGACCCTCGCCGGGACGCGGCTGGAAATGCGCGCAGCAGGTGCAGCGGGCCATGCCGGGAGGCGGGAGCTGGCCGGTCACAGCAGACCCTCCGCGAACTGCAATCCGGCGGACGGACCGCAGGGAGGGACTCTTACCACGAGGGTCTGCGGTTTCCTCAATAGGCGGCTCCAATCAAGCGGCGGCCTATAAGGCTTTCGCCTCCGCCGCTTGATAGCGGCGTGAGGCTCAGCCGGTTGCCTTATCCGGCGAATCGCGCGAGCCGCCGATTTCGCCGATTTCGCCGAATAGGACATCACAGCGCTCCCTCCGGCATCGGCGGCTCGTAATCTGCGGGTGCGAGGTAGGTCTGGCGCTGTCCGCGGCGTTCGGCCTTCGGCAGCTCGAGCTGCTTGAGCAGCCCCTGGGCGAGTGCGTGGCGGATTGCCCGGCGTAGCGGGTCGCGCTTGATGCGCTTGCCGGCAGCGATCGGTCCGCCTTCGTTCGCCAGTTCGGTGGCGGTGAGCCGGATACCGTTGCCGGTGGTGAGCTGCTGCCTGATGAACTCAGCGACAGCCGCGGCGTGCGCGCTCAGTTCCTCGAGGTCGCGCCGGACTGCGTCCTGTTCGCGCTCTGCGGCATATTCGCTCGGGGAGGGTGAGCGCAGCGACTCGAACCAGTAGCCCCTCCGGCGCAACCAGACGGTGGGGGCCGCGTTCGGCTTCGCCCAGGAGAGCTTGGTCCAGTGGAGCCGCAGGATGCTGCCTGCCTCCACGTCACCCATGGTCACGAGCAGCGGCAGCGGCTCGTCCGGCTTCAGCGTGTCGGGCTTCACGGCCACGAGCTGACGCACGAGGCGGGCCTCGTCGGACTTCGCCGTCCCGCCGCGGCTGGCGTACTGGTCGACGGTGCCCATGCGCGCGACGTTCTGCGAGACGTGATCGAGCATCTGCACGCAGGCGCGCATGACCATTGCCGTTTCGTGCATCATGGCGGCCAAGAATGCGTGCCCGTCGTTGCCGTAGCGCTCGCCAGGGGCAAAGAGCGCTTCCGGGTCCAGTGTTATATAGACCGGCTGGATCGGCGCCAGGAGCTCGAGCAGCAGGTCGTACACAGGCGCGCGGTACATCTCGCCGCTGTACCTGTCGACGTTGACGATCCGGCCGAACCGCGACGGGTTCCAGCCGACGATCCGGATCATCGCCTTGGCCTCGTTCGCCTGCGCGTCACTTAGCTGCCGGTTGTCGACCGCATCCGAGAGCGCGCGTTGCAGGACATACCGGGCGCGATCGGCACCATCCTCGGCCGTCACGAGCACGCACGGGCCCTGCGTGCAGGGCTCGGTGTCGGGATACACAGGCAGGCCGCAGGCAACGCGGACCTTCTCCGTGAGTGTCAGCGCGGTCTTGCCGGTGCCACCGGGACCGCAGAGGCTCGCGCCCGCCTCGGGTAGCCTCGGGTACTGCACAAACCGCGGTGGCTCGGCAGCGTCAATCGCAGCAGGTCCCGCCTCGAGGTCCGCAGTGATCGAGGCGCGAATCGCTGCGAGCGGATCATCCGGCTCCGGCGGCGGGGTCTTGCCGTTCCCCTTGGCTCGCGCGTGAGGTTCCTCCGGCGGCGGCCCGTCGTTCAGCCACTCCGGCGGCTCGCCAGCCGGCCCGTCGGTGAACGGCACGTCCTGGAACTGGCCGTCCATATCTTCGATATTCACGCTGCAACTCCTTTCGCGAGGTCGGCTGCATCGGCACCAGGCGCTCGAGGCGCACGGATGCGCACCTCGCGGCCGGCGTCTGCCCATCGGCGTGCGCATTCCTTCGCGGCCTTGAGGCCGGCCGGGTCGTGATCGGCGTAAATGATCAGCGTCTCGATGCCCTCGAGCACTGGGAACTGCGAGAGGTTCCCAGCATCGACGCATGCCCAGACCGGTTGGAACAGACGAGCCGCAGCGAGCGCGGACTCGATGCCCTCCGCGAGCGCAAGGCCGGTTGTAACGCATTCATTAGGCCATAACCTAACAATGCCTCCCTTCTTGCGGTGTCCGGCGAGCAGCAGCTTGTCGCAGTCGCTCCCGGCCTTGCCGCGGCCGTCGCTCGAAAGTCTCGTAAAATGCAGCGTTTGAGGCGTGTTTGTTTCCGCGTTGGTGACGCGAGCGCACAGCGTCGGCGGGTGCCGGTCGGTCGGCTCGAGGAACCGCAGGTCGCTGTCAGGTGGTGGCAACATGCAACCGCGATGTGACAGGTAGATTTCGGCCAGCGTCCCGCGCAGCGGTTTCGTGCGTCTCCATATCGACTCGGCTTTGTCCGACCACTCCAGCGGCTCGGCCGACTTCGGCGGCACAGAGCGGATCGGCTCGAGGGGCCGGCGCTCGAGGTTGTCGGCGCGTGTGTAGCCGCAGCGGTGGCAATATGAGACGGTGCCCTGTTCGTCCTGGGTGATCGCAAGCGCTCGATCCTTCGGGCCGCGGTTGCAAACCGGGCAGGGGGCGCGGGTGGTACTCACGGCCGCCCTCCGTGCCCGTCAACGCGATTGCTGCTAAACTCTGGCGTGATCCCGTCGATAAGCCGCTGTCCCGGAGTGCCACCTCCGGGCGCGGCGCCTTGCGGGCGCACTACGCGGCCTGCGGGCGGCCGGCGGTACGCTCGGCGAGCAGCCGCTGAACCAGGGCCCGCAGCTCATCGTCGCTCGCGCCGGCGACTCGCGCAGCGAGTAGCGCCTGCGTCTCATGCGCTGGCCACGCGGCCGCGCGGCCCATTCGGACTGGGGGCGTCCATGTTCCGCGCTGGACATCGGAGTAAAGACTGGACCGGCCGTCGCTCCGCCGGGCGAGGACCGCTGGGAGGCGTTCGAGTTTTATTTCAGGCATTGCCGGGGTCCGTGTGGATTGCAACGGACTCCAAACCTATACCCCGACGCGCCACGATGCGGCGCAAAAGAACGCGTTATTTTGCGCTGGACTCTGGCGGAGAATTGAGACCGAGAGCGTCCGCGGCATCGCGCAGCAAGCCATCGTCCTCGGTGAGTCTCTTGAGCAGGGGCGTGTTATTCACGATGCGCACAAACGCCTTACCCGTGATCGGCAGCCGCGCCGCCGTACACGCGGCATCCGCACATGCCTCAAGGCTGCGCGCGCCCTGTCGTTTGAGTTCCAAGGCATAGTGCACCGCGGCCTCGAAATTGCGCTCGCCGGCGGCGTGTCGCTGAGCCTCGTTTCCCGCGCGGCGTTTTGAAGGCCCGAAAAAGGCTTCCTCGAGCAGGATCTCGCCCTTGGCTTGCGTGTACTCGACGTAGCCCCTCAACATCGCCCGCATGAGTTCGAGCGGCGGGCAGATATCCGCCGCCAGGAGCGCGAACAATACTTTGATCGGGGGCTCGTCCTTCCCGAAGCCCAACTGATCGGCCTCGGGAATCTGAAGGGGCTTGAGTGCAGCCCACTGACGTTGAAGTTTGGGCATGCAGCCACGTTCAAGGTCGGCTTTCGCCGCCTCTACATCCGCCCACGTTACACCTTGATCTTGCATGCTGGCCTTCTCCCAGCCCTTCAGAGAGAGCGCCGCACGAGGCCGGTGAAGGATCCGGCTTTTCGGGAGCTACCCTACGTGCGGCGAGTTCAGTTTATCGCCTCATGCCTTGCGCCGGATCGGCACGATCTTGCCGCCGGCCTTGAGCGCATCGAGATAGTCGGCCCACGCCTGCATCATCCGGCGCCGTTCCTCGAGGCGCTGTGCCCGGTTGTACGCGGCCCGCACCTTGTTGCGCTCGGCGTGCGCGAGCTGCAACTCGATGACATCGGGCGGGAATCCCTGCTCGTTGAGCAGCGTCGAGGCCATCGCCCGGAACCCGTGCGCGGTCATTTGCTCGGCGGTGTAGCCGAGCCGGCGCAGCGCGGCGTTGAGCGTGTTCTCGCTCATCGGTCGATCACGCGATCGCAGCGACGGGAACAGCAGCTTGCCGCTTCCGGTGAGCGGGTGCAGCTCCCGCAGGATCGCCACGGCTTGGGTAGACAGCGGCACGACATGCGCGTCCCCCATCTTCATGCGCTCGCCCGGGATGCGCCACTCGGCGGTCTCGAGGTCGAACTCGCGCCACTCGGCGCCGCGGAGCTCGCCGGGGCGCACGAAGGTGAGGGGGGCGAGCTTCAGTGCCGCAGCGGTTGAAGGTTCGCCCTGGTAGCCGTCGAGCGCGCGCAGCAGCTCGCCCACTTGCGCCGGGTCGGTGATGGCGGCGCGGTTCTTCGTCGGCACGGGGGCGAGTGCACCGCGCAGGTCCGCCGTGATATCGCGCTCAGCCCGCCCGGTGGCGATCGCATAGCGCATGACCTGGCCGACTCGCTGCTTGGTGCGAGTTGCCGTTTCGTGGTGCCCCTTGGACTCGATGGCGCGAAGCGCGGCCAACAGCTCGGGCGCCTTGATGTTGTTGGCGAGCTTGTTGCCCAAGCGCGGGAAGATGAACGTCTCGAGCATCCATCGGCCTTTGTCGAGTGTCACGGGGGCGAGCTTCCTCGCTTGCAGCCCGAGCCATTCTTCGGCGACGGCTCGGAAGGTGTCGCTCTGTACGATCCTGTCGGCGCGCTTCTTCTCGCCCGGGTCGGTGCCGCGCACCAGGAGCTTCTTGGCATCGTCGCGCGCTTCCCGCGCCTCGCGCAGGTTGATATCGGGGTAGGTCCCGATGGCGAGGACCTTCTCCTTGCCTCGCACGCGGTACTTCAGGCGCCAATAACGGCCCGCTGAGCCGTCCTTCTGCTGGGCGACCAGTAAGTACAGCCCCCCGCCATCGAACAGCTTGTAGGGCCTCTCGCGCGGCTTGGCGGTGCGGATCTTGGTGTCGGTGAGCTTCATGAGATACCCCCTGATACCCCGAACAGGGACCCACATTGGGGAACTTGAAGTCAAAGGTACCCCCGCGTATGCTCGGCTGTCAACGGACGATGGCGGATACTCGCGGACTGGATAGCCGGGAATTTCAGGGGTTTTTCAGCCGGTACGGCTGGCTGCGGATGCTGGCGGAGGGATGAGTGGTGCCCGGGGCCGGACCCGCAATAAGCCAGTAAGTAGCTGACAGTAAAGGGATATGCCAATGCGACTCTTGTCAGATACCCCCATAAATACCCCCTGATTCGCGAGCTACCCCCACGTCTGAGGCGCCCGCCGCCGTGACGTGAACCACGACGACGGGCTTGGCACAACCGCCTACCGTGGAGGCAGCCATGCCCACCGCAAGTCTACCCGCGCCCGCCGTGGCGCATTCCGAAGTCCCGGCGGCGATCGCCGGCAACGTTCCCCTGGTCCGCCTGTCCGAGGCGCTCGCCCGAGCCGGCCTCACCGCGAGGCATGACGCCGACCGGCGCATGCTGGTCATTGAGCCGCAGCAGCGCGCCGTGATCCCAGCCGACGCCGCGCTCGGCATGCGCTGGTACAACGGCCTCTCGAAGGCCGAGCGCCTGCGCTGGCACCGGGTTGCAGGCGCAGCCGTGCCGGCCGATGCTTGGGCAGCGTTTCAATCGGGGAGGGTCGCGCCATGATCGCCGCACCGTTGAAGGTCGTCATCTTCGTAGCGGCGGCTTCACTCATTCGCACGGTGAGGCGCCGCATCCATACCCCCACCGCTCAGGAACAGGAGCAGGCCCGCAAATGGTTCGAGAGTCTCTCGGCCAGCGAGCGCGCCCGCGTGCAGCGCGGCATGGTCAATGGGAACGTCGTCGAGGCATGGTGGTGCGCCAGGGCCTACCAGAAGCACCGGGAGGCATCATGAGCCGCATACTCGCGCGCCTAGCCGTGGCATTGCTCGTGCTGATCGGCGCCCTGTTGCTGATTGTGTGGGGCGTTGGGACCGTCGATCCCGACCTGCACGGGCTATTCGGCTGGCTTACCGTGCTCAGCATCCCCACGCTGCTGCTCGCGCTCGCATGGGTGTTCGCGCCACGCCGGTAGGTCGCTGCAGGACGCGACGAGAGCGCCGCCTGCGGGCGGCGTTTTCGTTTGCGCCATGCAACTAATGCCGTGCAATAATGGCGGACAGAGAAGAACGACAAAGGGAGGCCGAGCGACGTATGCGTTATCTATTCGCAATTCCGGTAATCGCCGTAACTCTCGCGGGCTGTGCAACGCAAGAGTTGAACGCCGGCTTAAAAGGGCTGATGGGTCAGCCGATTAGCGCGGCCGTTGATCGCCTTGGATTCCCGGACGGTAAACGCCACATGATGGGCGAAACCATCTATATCTGGAGCACCAACTACAGCTCGGTCATGGCGGTACCTCAATACACGACCACGACTGGTGCCGTTGGGAACGTGCCTTACTACAGCACAACGAGTTCAATTGGTTTGATGCGCACAACCGCTGACTGCACTGTAGAACTTGCAGTGAACAGCGAGAAGATCATCACTTGGTACAAGTGGCAAGGCAATCAGTACGGCTGCCGGCAGTACGCGAACGGTTTCCAATAGCATCAGGCAGCAGAGCGAGGCGCCTCTGGGAAAGCTAATTGCCCTTCGGCTACCGGATCGCTCAATGTCGAGCCGCGACATAGCGGCACTGTTCGAGCGCACGGCAGCCGCTGACCGCGAGGCGGTGCGCCGGATGAAGGTCTACGGATGCTGGAATGTGTCGGCCGACCTGCTGCGCATCCTGGCGTTGTATCCCGAGTTTCGGCTCACGCACGCCAAGAAGGCGCGCCGATGCATCGGCTGCGGCTCACACATCGCGCCCGGGTCGCTGCACTTCGTGAGGGATGGCAGCTATCTCTGCCAGCGCGGAACGTGTCTCGACGAACTCTAGACCCCAGACATGACAGCGCGCACTACCCCCAAATATCGCACCGAATTTGCCTTTATCTTGTTCTTGTGACGATCATTACGGCAAGAATTTGAACCGGAACAAGGAGATTGCTATGGCTCAATATGTGGACCTCCTGATCGCTCCTGAGGATCGGAAAACGGTCACGAGGGAGCTTGAAGATTGGAACAGTCAGCAGCCGATGAAGCGGGGGTGGGTCTTCGGAGACGATGCCGGGCGCGTTACGATAATCGACGTACCAATGGATGCGATTGAACGACTCGAGAAGCTCCGCATCCGATACCAGACTCGTCCGCGCGATCCGAACCGCCCACCGCCGGTGTCAGTGCCAGGAATATAGCGCCCATCGTCGGGCATCTATCCTTCTCCGCTTTCAGGCGATGGGTTGATCTCGCGCTCAGCGCGCCCCCGCCATCACCGGCCCGAGGCCCCGCGGCAACGTGAACGCCCCGACGCGAGGCACGGCGGCACTTACGCCTTTGCCGGCCCCGCGCAGGAGCTTCAGCCAGCCGCTTTCCGGCATCTCTGAGCCCATCACCCGGTTGTAGGTTTCAGGGTCGAGCAGCGCATTGGTGAGCGTCCTCTGCAGCGCCTCGGCGGCCGCGTCGCTCGAGCCGCGCGGCAGCATCAGGTGCACGAGCGCACCGGCCACGGGGTGAACCTTCGA
>JAKADE010000056.1 GCA_021820785.1 Pseudomonadota bacterium | reverse complement strand
GGCCAGCGCTCCCGGGTCAGCTCGAGGTTGACCCGGGACGGCGCCAGATACACCGGCGCGTCGCTGTGATCGACGGCGAGGTTCTCGTAGGCGCGAGTGCGGAACTCCTCGAGCTTGCGCGCATCGTCGCAGACGATCCAGCGGGCCGTGTAGACGTTGACCGGTTCGAACACGCAGCTGACACCGTACTCGTCCTGCAGGCGGAAGGCGACCACCTCGAACTGCAGCGGCCCGACCGCCCCGAGGATCAGATCATTGTTGCGCAGCGGCTTGAACAGCTGGGTCGCACCCTCCTCGCACAGCTGCGCCAGCCCCTTCTGCAGCGCCTTCATCTTCAGCGGGTCCTTCAGCACGGCGCGGCGGAAGATCTCCGGGGCGAAGTTCGGCACTCCGGTGAACACCAGCCGCTCGCCTTCAGTGAACGTATCGCCGATGTTGATCGTACCGTGGTTGTGCAGCCCGATGATGTCCCCGGCGAAGGCCTCCTCGGCATGCTCGCGCTCGGCCGCCATGAACGTGAGCGCATCGGAAATGCGCACCTCCTTGCCGAGCCGCACGTGATGCAGGCGCATCCCGCGGCTGTAGCGGCCCGAGCACAGCCGCATGAAGGCGATGCGGTCGCGATGCCCCGGGTCCATGTTGGCCTGGATCTTGAAGACGAAGCCGGTGAGGGCCGGCTCGAGCGGGTCGACCGCCCGCTCGCGCGCCGCGCGCGGCAGCGGTCCCGGGGCGTGGCGGGTAAACGAGGCGAGCAACTCCTCGACGCCGAAATTGTTGATCGCCGAGCCGAAGAACACCGGTGTCTGCCGTCCGGCGCGATACGCCTGCGGATCGAACGGCTCGGTCGCGCCGCGCACCAGCTCGATCTCCTCGCGCACCGCGGCGACATCGGCGCCGAGAAACTCCTCGGCCGCCGCGCTCGAGAGTCCCTCGATCACCAGGTTCTCGCCCATGCGGCCGCGCTCGGCGGCGTTGTACACGTACAACCGGTCCTCGAGCAGGTGATAGATGCCGCGCAGCGCCCGTCCCATGCCGATCGGCCAGGTCACCGGTGCGGTGCGGATGGCGAGCACGCGCTCGATCTCATCGAGCAGCTCGATCGGCGCGCGCCCCTCGCGGTCGAGTTTGTTGATGAAAGTCATGATCGGCGTGTCGCGCATGCGGCACACCTCCATCAGTTTGATGGTGCGCTGCTCGACGCCTTTGGCGCAGTCGATCACCATCAGCGCCGAATCGACCGCGGTCAGGGTGCGGTAAGTATCCTCGGAGAAGTCCTCGTGGCCCGGCGTATCGAGCAGATTGACGATGCACTGCCCGTACGGGAACTGCATCACCGAGGAGGTCACCGAGATGCCGCGCTGCTGCTCGAGACGCATCCAGTCCGAGGTGGCATGGCGCTCGGCCTTGCGACCCTTGACGGTACCGGCCATCTGGATCGCCCCGCCGAACAGCAACAGCTTCTCGGTGAGCGTCGTCTTGCCGGCGTCGGGGTGCGAAATGATGGCAAACGTCCGCCGTCTGCGGACTTCAGCAGCGAGTTCAGTCATGGGTGTCAGGGGTCAGGTGTGATCGGCGCGGTCCGCGCGCAGGGTCAATTTCAATACACAGGCGTCTTCACGGCCGTTGACCGCCTGATAGTAACCGCGGCGCATGCCGATCTGCTGGAAGCCGAGCGAGTGATACAGCGCAAGCGCCGCGCAGTTCGACGGGCGCACTTCGAGGAACGCATCGAGCATGCCGGCGGCCGCGCCCTGCGCGAGCAGATGCTCGAGCATGCGCCGGCCGTAGCCGCGGCCACGATGCTCCTCGGCAATGCACAGGTTGAGCACGTGCATCTCGCCCGCCCCGAGGCTCATCACGCCGTAGCCGGCGACCCGCTCGGCGAGTACCAGTACGCGGCAGACGTACCCGACGCGCAGACAATCCCGGAAGATGCCCGCCGTCCACGGAAACGTGTAGGCCGCCCGCTCGATGGCGAAAACCTCCGCAACGTCCCCGCCGCACATCGGGCGGATCGAGGCCGGAGGCGGTGATTTCAGCAGTTCAGGAGCGGTGGCCATCGTTCGGTTCCAGGTCGCGCAGCTGCGCGAACAGGCGGCGTGCGAACTGCAGATCTTCCCATGCCTTGCGCTTCTCGGCAGGCGAGCGCAGCAGATAGGCCGGATGATACGTCACCACGAGCGGCACGTTGTGCTCACCGAACGTATGCGCCCGGCCGCGCAGCCGCCCGAGCGGTGCGTCGGTGCCGAGCAGCGTCTGCGCCGCGATGCGCCCGACGGCCAGCAGCAGCTTCGGGCGCACCAGCGCGATCTGCCGGAGCAGGTAGGGAAGGCAGGCGGCGACTTCCTCCGGTCGCGGGTCGCGGTTGCCGGGCGGGCGGCTCTTGAGGATATTGGCGATGTACACGTTCGTCTCCCGGCCGAGCCCGATCGAGCGCAGCATCGCATCGAGCAGCTGCCCGGCACGGCCGACGAACGGCTCGCCGCGGCGGTCTTCCTCGGCCCCCGGCGCCTCGCCGATCACCATCCACTCGGCTTGCCGGTTGCCGACACCGAACACCGCCTGCGTGCGGGTCTCGTGCAGCGCACAGGCGGTGCAGGCGCGGACCTGCTGAAGCAGCTGCTCCCACGCTTCGGCCACCCCCGCATCCCCCGGGCGCCCGGGTGCGGAGCCGGCGGCCGCCCTTGGCGGCGGCTCGACGGACTTCGGCTCGAACGCCGGCTCCGGTTCGAGCTCGGGCACCAGCTCAGCCGTTGCTGTCCCGGCGGGTGCAGCCCGCGGCACCCAGCAGTCGATGCCGAGTGCCTCGAGGTACTCGGCGCGGCGCGCCCCGCCGCTCATGAGTGCGGCCGCTCCTGCGGCAGCCGACGCCGGCGGCGCAGGCGGCGCCACAGCCACTGCAGGGGTGCCGAGACCGCGTAGCCGCCGAACATCACGAGCAGGATCAGCGGCGGATCGCTCGCGATCAGCACGAACGCCAGCGGCACGAACAGCAGGAAGATGAAGCGGATCGGCCCATCGAAGTCGATGGTCTTGAAGCTGTAGAAGCTGAACCGGCTGACCATGAGCGCCCCGGCGAGCGCCGTCACGGTGAAGGCCACGATCAATCCGGTCAGACCCGGCTCCCGCCACTGGCTCGAGACCCACACGAAACCGGCCACCGTGGCTGCGGCCGACGGGCTCGGCAGCCCCTCGAAATAGCGCTTGTCGACGCTGGCGGTGCGGACATTGAAGCGGGCCAGGCGCAGCGCCGCTGCCGCGGCGTAGAAGAAACACGCCAGCCAGCCGAACCGGCCCCAGGCGCGCCCGTACTCCGCGATGCGCACCACGCCCCACTGGTAGGCGACGATGGCCGGCGCGACACCGAAGGAGACCATGTCCGAGAGGCTGTCATATTCCTTGCCGAACGCGCTCTCGGTGCGCGTCAGGCGCGCCATGCGTCCGTCGAGCGAGTCGAACACCATCGCGATGAACACGGCCATGCCGGCCTGGGCGAAGTGCTTGTCGATGGCCGCGACGATGGCGTAGAAGCCGGAAAACAGGCTGGCAGTGGTCAGCAGGTTCGGCAGCAGGTAAAAGCCCCGCCGCGGCCGGCGCAGCGCGTGCGCCTCGGGCACGGGATCATCGCTGTCGGGAGGTGGGTTCTCGGACATGGCGCGGACGGACTCGATCTGGCCTTTCGGGGAGTCGACCGGCACATCTTATCAGCTTGGGCCCAGCTGTTATGATGCGGGCTTATCCCGAGGCCAAGATCCGTGTCATGAGACTCTCGCAGTATCCGATCCAAACCACGAAAGAAACCCCCGCCGAAGCGGAGATCGTCAGCCACCAGCTGATGCTGCGCGCCGGACTCATCCGCCGCCTCGCCGCGGGCCTGTACAGCTGGCTGCCGATGGGCCTGCGCACGCTGCGCAAGGCCGAGGCCATCATCCGCGAGGAGATGAACCGCGCCGGGGCGTTCGAGGTGCTGATGCCGGTGGTGCAGCCGGCCGAGCTGTGGCAGGAGTCGGGGCGCTGGGCGAAATACGGGCCTGAGCTGCTGCGCCTGAAGGACCGCCATCAGCGCGATTTCGTGGCCGGACCGACCCACGAGGAGGTCATCACGGACATCGCGCGGCGGGAACTGAAGAGCTACCGGCAGCTGCCGGTGAACTTCTACCAGGTGCAGACCAAGTTCCGCGACGAGATCCGTCCGCGGTTCGGGGTGATGCGGGCGCGCGAGTTCGTCATGAAGGACGCCTACTCGTTTCATGCCGACGAGCCGTCCCTGCAGGCCGGCTACCGGCTCATGCACGAGACCTACACGCGCATCTTCACGCGCATGGGGCTGGATTTCCGCGCCGTGCGCGCCGATTCCGGCCCGATCGGCGGGGACGTCTCGCAGGAATTCCACGTGCTGGCCTCCTCCGGCGAAGACGCCATCGTGTTCTCGGATGCCGACGGCTATGCCGCCAACATCGAGGCAGCCGAGGCGCTCGCCCCGGCCGGGGAGCGCCCTGCCCCCGGTGCACCGCTGCAGAAGGTGCCGACCCCCGGGGCCAAGACCATCGAAGCCATCGCGAAGCTGCTGGACGTGCCGCCGCAGCGCTGCCTGAAGACGCTGCTGGTGGAAGGCGACGGTGAAGGCGACGCGGCGGTCGTGGCGCTCGTGATCCGCGGCGATCATGAACTGAACGCCACCAAGGCGCAGCGCCTGCCGGGGGTCGCCGCCCCGCTGCGCATGGCCGGTGCCGAGCGGATCCACCAGGCTACGGGCGCGGAAGCGGGCTTCATTGGACCGGTGGGGCTGAAGTGTCGCATCTACGCCGATCACAGCGCGCTTGCCGTGGCGGATTTCGTCTGCGGCGCGAACGAGAAGGACATGCACCTGACGGGCGTGAACTGGGACCGCGACGTTCAGGGCTACGTGGCCGCCGACCTGCGCAACGTGGTCGAAGGCGACCCGAGCCCGAGCGGTCAGGGACGGCTGAAGCTCGCCCGCGGCATCGAGGTCGGTCACATTTTCCAGCTCGGCCGCAAGTACAGCGATGCGCTCAAGGCGCTGGTGCTCGATGAGTCCGGCCGGGAAGTGACGCTGCTGATGGGCTGCTATGGCATCGGCGTGACGCGCGTCGTGGCGGCGGCCATCGAACAGAATCACGATGAGCGCGGCATCATCTGGCCGGAGCCGCTCGCCCCGTTCCAGGTGGTGCTGGTGAGCCTCGGGGCGCAGAAGGCCCCGCAGGTGCGCGAGACGGCCGATCGGCTCTACGAGGAGCTCACGGCCGCGGGCATCGAGGTGCTGTACGACGACCGCGATGCGCGCCCCGGGGTGAAATTCGCCGATGCGGAGCTGCTGGGCATTCCGCACCGGCTGGTGGTGGCCGAACGCGGCCTTGCGGCCGGCCGCCTGGAGTACCGCCATCGACGCGAGAGCGAGAGTGTGGAATTCCCGGCCGATGAGGCCCTCAGCTTCCTGCGCGCGCGAATCGGCCGCTAGGGCCGCGGCAGCGCTGCTCACCGCGCTCGCGCTCGCGTTCGGCCCGCGGGCCGAGGCGCGCGGGCAGCGCGACCCGGCGCTGCGCCCGATCGTGCAGCACGCGATCCGCCGGGCGCAGTGCTTCATGAACCGCTACGACGCGGCGGTCTGGTACACGCTGATGGAACCGCGCATGGCGCGCTTCGTGCGCAACCCCGCCGAGCGGCTGAAGATCCTGAAACAGGTGTACTGCGTCACGCATCAGCCGGGGGCGGCGAAGGTGCCCCCGGGACTGGTGCTGGCGGTGATGCAGGTCGAGAGCGATTTCAACCGCTGGGCGGTCTCCGGCAGCGGCGCGGTCGGCCTGATGCAGGTCATGCCCTACTGGCCCGAGCGGCTCGGCATGAAGGGCTACGAGTTGGTACACGTCGCACCCAACATCCGCATGGGCTGCGCCATCCTGCGCTATTACCTGTCGATCACCCACGATGACGTGCGCCTCGCGCTCGAGGAATACAACGGCAGCGTCGGGCGGCACTTCTATCCCGATCGCGTGCTGAGTGCCTGGGAGAACTGGAGCGGCGCCGATGATCTGGGCTTCCCGGTACGCTCTGCGCGCACGGTCGCTGCTCGCCATTGACCGCCACGTGCGGCCGCAGCGCGAAATCCGGGGTTGCCAACACCGTCCAGGCCGTTCAAGCTTCGGCCCACCGGGATCCTGATCTGCCCCACCCGGAGCCGATCGCCGCGCGCGGGTGATTCGCGGTCTGTTCGCGCCGAGCGCCCTGTCCATGATTCGAGGCACAGGCCGGCCGCGGTTGCGCTCTCGCAGGGGGGCGCGTGAGTGCAGCGAGCGTTGTGCGGCCCCAGGCGGACCCGGGCGCGCTCCAATGACCGCACTGCGGTACCGCCAGGACATCCGGGAGAAGACGCATGACTGATTCCGCCACCGCGCGGACCGACGTCTCCGCCATCAACAAGATCAGGCGCCTCTCGTCGCAAGCCCTGCTTGCGGGCATGATCGGCAATATCCTCGAGTGGTACGACTTCGGTCTGTACGGCTATCTCGCGCCCGTGATCGGCGCGCATTTCTTTCCCTCCACGAACCCCGTCGCCTCCCTGCTCGGCGCCTACGGCGGATTCGCCATCGGCTTCGCGGTGCGTCCGCTCGGCGGCGCAGTCCTCGGCCATATTGGCGATCGGGTCGGCCGCAAGGCCGTGCTGATCACCTCGGTGGTCCTCATGGGAGTGGCCACCAGCGCGATCGGCGTGCTGCCGACGTACCAACAGGTCGGCCTGTGGGCCCCGGTCCTGCTGCTCGTGGTGCGCATCTTCCAGGGCTTCTCCGTGGGCGGGGAATTCACCGGCTCGGTGTCGTATCTGATCGAGACTTCACCGCGTCACCGGCGCGGCATCGCCGGCAGCTTTGCCAACATCGGTTCGACCGGCGGCTACCTGCTCGCCGCCGCTGCAGCCACCGCTACCGTGCTGCTCTCGACGCACGATCCGCACCTGCACTGGGCGTGGCGCGTCCCCTTTCTCGCCGGCGGCATCATCGCAGTCCTCGCCTACTGGATTCGCACGCATCTGCGCCACCGCGGTTACGAGCCCGACACGACCGACGACGATGCGCCGCGCGAGCTGCCGATCAAACAGGCGTTCAGGCAGGCGCCGCGCGCCATGGTGCTCGCCATCCTGTTCACCTGGGGATACGGGGTCGCTGACTACCTGACCCTGGTGTTTCTGACCACCTTCGCCAGCAAGTTCGGACATCTCTCGAGCGGCAGCGCGCTCGCGATCAACACCATCGGGGAGGGTGTGGCGATCTGCGCGATCCCGGTCGCGGGGTGGCTGACTGACCGCATGCTGCGCCGGCGCACCATGCTGATCCTCGCGTTCGCGCTGATCTTCTGCGCCGCGATCGGCTTTTTCGTGCTCGCCGGACGCGGAACGCTCGTGGCGTTCGCGCTCGCGCAATTGGGCTTCGCGGTCTTTCTCGGCATGATCATGGGCAGCGCCCCGGCGATGCTCGCCGAGCAGTTCCCCTCGGAGTTCCGCCTCTCGGGCTACTCGCTCTCATTCAACGCAGGGCTCGGGTTCGGCGGGGGCACGGCACCGCTCATCGCCACCGCACTGATCGGCGCGAGCGGTTCCGGCCTCGCAGCCGCAGGCTATCTGATGCTCGGGGCGCTGCTGTCGATCGGAGCGCTGGCGCTGATGCCGGACCGCAGCCGGGAGCCGCTGCTGTGATCCACCTCGCGGGCGCGCGTTACGCGGTGTGAAACCCCTGCGGCGCAGCGCCGGGCGGATGCGCCGCCTCACTGACTTCGACGGCCTCGACCCGGCTCGCCGCCGAGCCCTCCCACAGCCAGGCGATGAACGTCTCGACCGCGGAGGGCTCGCCGCAGGCGAGCACCTCCACCCGGCCGTCGGGCAGGTTCACCGCGTGACCGTGCACACCGAGCTCGCGCGCGCGCCGCTGACAGGTGGCGCGATAGAACACGCCCTGCACGCGGCCGGACACCAGACACTTCTTGCACAGCATCGATTCAATATACTCTAGTGCGACTCTTGGCCGGACGGCAGTGCCGATGACGGAAATCCTGGTCCTCTACTACTCCCGCGGCGGCGCGACCGCCGAGCTCGCCCGCCAGGCGTGCCGCGGCATCGAGACCGTACCCGGCGCGAGCGCCAAGCTGCGCACCGTAGCGCCGGTGAGCGCCGAGAACGAGGGGCCGGTCCGGGCGGTGCCCGCCAGTGGCGCCCCGTACGCAACGCTCGAGGACCTGCGTTCGGCCGGCGGGCTGCTGCTCGGCAGCCCGACCCGCTTCGGCAACATGGCCGCGGCACTGAAGTACTTTCTGGACGGCACCGGGAGCCTGTGGCTCTCCGGGGCGCTCGCCGGCAAGCCCGCCGGCGTGTTCACCTCGACCCAGACCCAGCACGGCGGTCAGGAGTCGACCCTGCTGTCGATGATGCTGCCGCTGCTGCATCACGGCATGTACCTGGTCGGTCTGCCGTACACGGAACCGGCGCTGCAGCGCACCGCCAGCGGCGGCACGCCCTACGGCGCCTCGCACGTGGCTGGCGCCGACAATGCCGTGCAACTCGGCGCCGAGGAGCGCGAGCTCGCCCAGGCGCTCGGCCGGCGGGTCGCGGCACTCGCGGTGCGCCTGGCCGGGGCGCCGCGCGCCTGAGGCGAGGCGCGACCCTCAGGGTCGCCCGGGACGCGCCAGAACCTCGCGGATGAACGGCACCGTCAGGCGCCGCTGCGCCGCGAGCGCCGCCTCGTCGAGCGTATCGAGCAGCGCATAGAGCTGGCCCATGTCGCGCGGGAAACGCCGCTGCAGCCAGCGAGAGGTGTCCTCCGGCAGCTCCAGACCGCGCAGCCGGGCGCGCAGCCTGAGCGCCTCCTGCTGCTCGGTCTCATCGAGCGCCCGCAACTGAAAGACCGCCGCGGCACCGCAGCGCGAACCGAGATCCGCCAGCGCCCAGCGCAGCAGCGCCGGCGGCCGGTCGGCGGCGAGCACCAGGGTGGCACCGGACTCGACCACCTCGCGCACCAGCGTAAAGAGGCCCCGCTCCCACTCGAGGTGCCCGAGCACGGCATCGAGATCGTCGATCGCCAGGCAATCGAGCTGCGGCAGTCCGGCGAGCACCTCCACCCCGAGCGGCGCCAATTCGCCGAGCGGTACGTAGGCGGTGCGCCGCGCGCTGCCCGCGGCGGCGCAGATCGCCTGCAGCAGATGCGTCTTGCCCGAGCCTGCGGGGCCGCAGAACCAGCTGACCCCGGGCTCCCCGAACGCCGCACGGCGCGCGTGCTCGAGCGCCTCGGCGTTGCGCGCCGGCAGAAAGCTCTCGAATACGGCGCGATCGGCGAGGCGTACCCCGAGCGGCAGCTGCTGCATCGTCATGGATCAGGCCGTCCGGCGCGAGTCGTTCCAGGCGCGGCGCGTAAAGGTCGACAGATAGTCAAAGCCCGACAGTGCCGTGGTGAGGAACACGATGAGCGCGAACGCACGCAACTCCCCGGCGAGCGGCAGCCGCGAAGCGGCCACGAACATCACCCCGGCGAGATACAGCAACTGCGCGGCGGTGTTGATCTTGCTGATCACCGTCGGGCGGCCGCGCAGCGGACCGAACCAGAGCCGGTAGATGAGCGCCCCGAGGGCAATCATCACGTCGCGGGCCACGGCCGCGGCAGTCACCCACCAGGGCACGAGGCCGAGCCACGCCGACTCGACGAAAACCACCACCAGCAGCAGCTTGTCGGCCGCCGGATCGAGCACCTTGCCGAGCTCCGAGACCCAGTTGAAACGTTTGGCGAGGAACCCGTCGAGACCGTCGGAGACCGCCGCCACGACGAACAGTGCCAGGGCGAGCTCGTACCGCTGCCCGTGCAGCGCACTCGCCACCGGCCAGATCAACGCCAGCCGGATCAGACAGATCAGGTTGGGTATGTGGCGCACGACTCAGGGCGAAGGCGCCGCCGGAGGATGGGGTGCCGGAGGCTGCGCTGCTGCCGGCGCCGCCGTGCCCCCCGGGACCGGGCTCGCGGCTGCCGGAGTCGGTGGCGCCGGCGGCGGGGGCACGTACCGGTACGTGAGCATTCCGTCAGCGGCCTGACGCTTCAGCCGCGGCGACCACGAGAGCGTACGACTCAGGCCGTCCGCACCGCCACGCGCCCAGAGTTCGAACTCCACCGTGCTGCCGTCGATTTCCCGAACGGTGCTCTGGTGTACGCCCGGCACCGCCGCGAGCATGGTCTCCGCCTGGGCGTAGTCCGCGAGCGTGCGCAGGCCCACGATGCGCACCGGCGTCCTGGCCACCCCGCCGCCCGGGGTGGCCTGCAGCGGCGGCGCCAGCCATTCGACCGTCTGATCGATGCCCGAGGTCACCGAGCCGGTGAACTGGCGCGTGACGAACGGGGTGATGAGCGTCCAGCGCCACGTATCGGGCGCCGGGGGGGCCGCATCGCCCGCACCGGCCACCGCCGGGGCTGAGGAGGCTGTGGGGGCCGCCGGCGCACCCGGCGCCGGGACCGGCGCAGCTGCCGTGACGTCCCGGCCGATGAGCAGCTGTTCGGCGCCGAAGTTGTGCGCCATCGCCAGCAGTGCCGCGGACGGCAGCAGCTGTCCGTCTGCCGTGCGCACCGTCAACGGCACGATGCTGATCGGCAGGCCGCGCAACTCGGCCGCCTGCTGCACCGAGGCGCCGTCCGCCGCCTGCTGGGCCTGCGCCGGTGCGGGACTCAGCACCACGAGGGTGAACGGGCGATCGGCATTCCAGAGATTACGACCGGCGGCGCGGATCGCCTGTTCGAGCGGACCGGCCTGGAAGGTGACCAGCAGCATGCCCGTCGGCGCCTGCTGATAGCCCTGCACGTACTGCGCGGCGTTGGCCGTGAGCGCCGCGAGTTGCGGATCCTGCGCCGCTGCGACATGGCCCGTGGCCCGCACCAGCACGGCCTGCAGCGCCTGGGCCAGCGCGGCGGGCGTCTGCCCCGCCGTATCCACGGTAAACACCGGCACCTCGCGGCTCGCGAGGCACACCGCCGGCAGTGCCGCGCAGGTCAGCAGCGTCAACAGGCGCCCTACGCGGCGCGATGCGGTGGTCATGCGAACGAGCCTTCGATCCTGGTGTTTGTACCGCGCCACGGCGCCGGACGGAATGTACAATACCATATGCGAACCGGCCGCACGGCGGCAGCCCCCAGCCTCGGAAAGACCACTG
>JAKADE010000055.1 GCA_021820785.1 Pseudomonadota bacterium | reverse complement strand
ATGATCGAGACCGACGGGCCCTACCTGCTGCCGCGCGACCTGGTGCCCAAGCCCGCCTCGCGTCGCAACGAGCCGAGCTATCTGCCGCACATCGCCCGAACGATTGCCGCGGCACGCGGCGAATCTCTCGAAACTCTCGCCGCAGCTACCGCGGCAACCACCCGGCGGCTGTTCCATCTGCCGGCACATCCCGAACACGGATGAGCCGAAGGGTCAATGCCCGGGCCCGCATCCGCGGGCCCGGGCTACCCGACGCGTCAATGAGCCAACGGGTCGTGGCGCCGCAGCACTTCCCAGCGCCGGCGGAGCACCCGATACTCGGCATTGAGCTTCGCGAGCGCATCGAGGTCCGCGGCGGTCGGTGCGCGATCGGCGGCCTGCATCCGCCGCATGAGCCGCTGCAGGGCGATGCCGACGCTGCCGAATGACGGCGGACCGGGGCGGAAGAAAACAGCCGACCGCTCGCTCACTGCTCGGCCCGAGAGATCCTCGAGCTGTTGCCGATACGCCGTCAGCATTGCGGTGGGCTTGCGGGCCGCGATCTGCGTCTCGAGCGCCCGCATCTGCCGAACTGCGGCGCTGGCTGCAACCGCTTGCCGATACGCCTGCATCGAGGCGTCGAATTGCTGCTGCAGCGCCGCCAGCGGCGTATGCACGCGCGGATCCATGATGACGGTCAGCGCTTGGGTGTAGGTACGGCCTGCGACCGTCAAGCGCACGGTGTAACGACCCGGCATGACCCAGGGGGAGCTCGCAAGTAACGGCGTGTTATGCCGGACGGCCTGATTGGCATCCAGAACCCGTGGGGCACCCGGCACCGGCGGATAATGCATGTCCCACACGAATCGGTGCATACCGGCTGCGCTCGAGAGGTTCATCGGCGGACGCGGCCACCATGGCGGCACATCCAGGTGAGCCGGATTGAGCGGCCGCTGCGGATCAGCGCTGGAGAAATGCCGCACCAGCCGGCCGGCCGAGTCGAGGATGTCGAGGGTCACCGGAGTGGCCGCCGGCTTCGCCAGCGTGTAGTCAATGATCGCTCCGGGCGGCGGATTCGGCAGCGCCGGCATACGCCAGGGCGTCGGCGGATTCATGTCCCAGCGGACCCGCACGGCGGTCTGCGGCTTGAACAGCGTCACCGGCGCCCGCGCGACTTCAGCATCGATCTGGCGCAGCGGCGTGATGTCATCGAGCACCATGAACCCTCGCCCATGTGTCGCCGCAATCAAATCATCCCCGTACACCTTCAAGTCACGCACGGACACCGCCGGCATGTTCAGCCGCAACGACTGCCAGTGATCACCGTTGTCAAACGAGACCCAGACCTGCGTCTCGGTTCCGGCAAACAGCAGGTTCCTGCGATCCGGATCCTGCCGGATGACGTTGGTGGTGGCATCCGGAGTGATTCCCCGATCGATTTCGGTCCAGTGTTTGCCGCCATCCTCGGTGCGGAACAGATGGGGCCGCATGTCGTTGAGAAACAGAGTATTGACCGCGGCGTACGCTTCGTTCGGATTGAAGTGACTCGCCTCCAGACTGAACACTCTCCAGAATGGCTTCAGCTGCGGTGGCGTGACATTGCTCCAGTGCCGGCCCCCATCATGGGTGACCCAGATCAGCCCATCATCGGTTCCTGCCCAGATCAACTCCTTGTTCAGCGGCGACGGTGCAAGTGCATACACAACGCCCCGATCCGTCGGCCGGGCCGCGGGGGTATTCCTGTACTCCCCGACACTCGGCGGATCCGTCCAGGTCTTGCGGCTCAGGTCCGGACTGATCCGCCGCCAATTTTGGCCGCCGTTGTCGGTCTGCCATACCGTATTGGAGGCAAAATACAGCCGATGCTTGTCGATCGGCGAGAACACCAGCGGCATCGTGCGCAGCACGCGATAGTCCCGGTTGCCGATCGCCTTCGGGCCGACGTCGGCAATCTGACCCGTGTTGCGGTTGTATACCGTGACTTTTCCGCCATAGATCAGATTCGGATGCAGGGGATCGGGTGCCGCAGCGCCGTATTCCTCGATGCCGACGGGATGCCAGTCGTGTGCCGTCAGCTCACCGTCATTGCCGCGCTCCGCGACGCAGGCGGAACCGCTGTCCTGCTGGCCGCCGCACACCTGGTACGGCCAGGTGCGGTCGATTCCGACCTTGTACATGGCGGCGGTCGGCTGGTTGTACCATGAACTCCAGGTCTTGCCGCCATCGACCGTAACGATGGCGCCTTGATCACTGTTGACGGCCATGATGTCCGGGTTGTTCGGATTGATCCAGGTTTGCTGGTAATCGTCACCGCCCGGAGCTCCGCGAAAGCCGAACCAGGTCTTGCCCCCATCGACGGACTTCCACAACACCGGCGTATCGCTGTACACGACGTCCGGATTCTTCGGATCGATCGCCAGCAGCGGTAAATCGCCACCGCCGACTCTCTCGGCCGGCCTCGGGTCGCTAGTGGCCTTGAACCAGTGGGCTCCGGCGTCATTCGACCGGTAGATCCCCACCTTGCCATCAGGCGCTCCCGGCCCGCTCGATACCGAGGCGTACAACACCCGCGGATCGCTGGGTGCGATGCGCAACAATGCCTGCTCGACCGCCGGCAGGCCGCCGGTGAGTTTTTTCCAGGTCGTGCCTCCGTCAGTGGATTTGAAGATGCCTCCGTCCGTTCCCCCGAACTGCCCATTCTCCCAGGGCGCCTGCTGCTGTTGCCACAGTGTGGCATAGAGAATATTGGGGTTGCGGGGGTCCATCTCGATGTCATCCCCGCTGGTGTACTCATTCACGTAGAGCACTTTCTGCCAGGTCTTCCCGCCATCGAGGGAGCGGAAAATGCCGCGTTCCCTGTTCGGTCCATAGATGTGACCCAGAGCGGCGACGAATACCCTATCCGGATTGTGCGGATCCACCGCGATCATCGCGATGTCCTCGCTCTTGCGCAGGCCGATGAACGTCCAGGTCTTGCCGGCATTGGTCGATTTGAACATGCCCATGCCGGTCGCCTGATCCGGACGTATGGTGCTCTCACCGGTGCCCACATAAATCACATTCGGATCCGAAACCGACACCGCGATGGCACCGATGGAACTGGTCGGCTCGTGGTCGAATATGGGCCGCCAGCTGTTGCCGTAGTCGATCGACTTCCACACTCCACCGTCGTCGTTGCCGATGTAGAACACATTCGGTTCGCTCGGCACCCCCGCCACGGCGCGTCCGCGGCCAGCGCGCATGGGTCCGATCGGCCGCCAGCGCAACTGCGCAAACAGATGAGGACTGTAGGTCTGAGCACGGGCTGGGGTGCCCGGCGCGAGACTGGCGAGCGCCGTCAACGCCACGATCATCGATAAACGAAAGGCTCTCATCATTCCTCTCCTGCACACCCTCGAGAACGGATGGCATCCATCCGCCCGGGTTGAACTCCACAAACCGCTGAGAAATTCACTAGCGCACGTTGCGGGCACCCTCCGGCGCACCGGGACGGCGAGCGCTCGCACGTCGGGACCGACTGTCGCGATATTCGTTTTTTTATATAAATCAATCTCTTAAATAAATACCCTCAAGCGCCGTCTAGCTGTGCGGGCCCACGCCGTACGTGTCGGCACAGAACGCCGACGCCGCATCGATCCCCACCGACAGGCACTCCTGCGCGCACCCGCCCAGCGTTCGACTTCCGCAACTGCGACATCTCAAGGCACGCGCCGTGCCTGCGCGCCGGACGCTCAGACCACTCGGCCGCTGATCGGAGGATCGACCTGTGCGGCCTCGAAGAACGTTCGGTACACGATTCCCGCCGCCACGGCGCCCACGATTGGAAAGACCCAGAAGAACCAGAGCTGGGCAAGCGCCCAGCCTCCCACGAACACCGCAGGTCCGGTGCTGCGTGCGGGATTCACAGAGGTATTGGTCACCGGGATGCTGATCAGATGAATCAGGGTCAAGGCCAGACCGATCGCAATGCCAGCGAAGCCTACCGGCGCGCGCTGGTGAGTGGCACCGAGAATCACGATCACGAACATGAAGGTCATGACCAGTTCGCAGACCGCGCAGGCGAGCATCGAATAGCCACCCGGGGAGTGCACGCCGTATCCATTCGAGGCAAACCCGCCGGCGAGACTGAAGCCCGCCTTGCCGCTCGCAATGAGGTAGAGAACGGTGGCGCCCGCAATGGCGCCGAGCACCTGAGACACGATGTACGGCAGAAGGTGCGAGGCGGGAAACCGGCCCCCCGCCCACAATCCGACCGACACGGCCGGATTGAAGTGCCCGCCCGAAATGGGACCCAGTGCATACACACCCGTGAGCACCGTGAGGCCAAACGCCAAAGCGACGCCGGCAAAGCCGATCCCGAGGTGCGGGAACGCCGCTGCCAGCACCGCGCTGCCACACCCCCCAAGAACGAGCCAGAACGTACCGAGAAACTCAGCCGCTGTCTTCGAGTACACGACGCGCCCCCTGACACTGACTGGATGGAACGACGGCTTCTGTGGCCGCTCCCCCGCAGTGTGCGCTGACGCGTGGCGGATTTCCAGTCACGGTGGCGGCCAGACGCACAGGTCGCCCAGGAGCGGGCGCGACGCGCCGATGGGCATCTCGATCAGCGCCCGCGGGCGCCACCTCGCTCACGCCGCGACTCGATCAGACCGATCCGCGGCCGTCGTCGGACCCCTGAGCGCCATGCCCGTCCCATCGACCGCCGCCATTCCCGAAGCAATCATCAGACGGCCCTCTGCTCGCCAATCCTCGCCCTCGCCCGAGGCACCGCGCCGCATGGCCTACGCCGCTGACAAACAACGCCCCTCATCGGCAGAATCAACATGGCAGGCCCGCTTCTGTGCAACCTCACAACCGCACCCTTGGATTGAAGTGCGAAATTGACGGCGCCCCGTCATTTGTGACATGTTTTGATCTTCCTCAAACGGCATGTTCCGAATGATGAGCACTCCGCGTAACCGCAAAGATCTGACTCCGCAATGGCGGGCGTGGATCGCGCAAAATATCGCTCGCGGCTGCAGCGCCGAGTCCATGATCGCCGATATGGTGCGCGAAGGATTCGATCCACGAGACGCACGGGAGGCGGTGGTACAGTCCGGCACCACCGCAGCCACATCGGTCGCTGGAACCTATCGCCCCGAGCCTGCGCGCATTGCACGAAGCAACCGCATCGTCGCCGCAGACCGTACGGTTACCGTCTCGATGCGTCTCGAAAGACCGGTTGTTGTCATATTCGACGACGTGCTCGCTGCAGACGAGTGCGACGAACTCATCGCGCGCTGTGCACCCCGGCTGCAGCGCTCCACGACGGTCGACCCGCAGAGCGGGACCCACGAGATCATTCCCGACCGCAGCAGCGACGGGACCTACTTTCCCCTCAATGCCGACCCTTTCATCGCCCGCCTCGACCAGCGCATCGCCGCGCTGATGAACTGGCCGCTCGAGAGCGGCGAAGGGCTGCAGATTCTGCGTTACCGCGAAGGCGGCCAATACACCCCGCATTTCGACTATTTCCCGCCGGAGGACCCCGGCAGCGGCGCCGCGATGGCCATCGGCGGCCAGCGCGTGTCGAGCCTGGTGATGTACCTCAACGACGTTGCCGCCGGCGGCGGAACGGTGTTCCCGGAGCTGAATCTCACGGTGACGCCGCGCAAGGGCGCCGCAGTGTATTTCGAGTACTGCAACAGTCTCGGTCAACTCGACCCCCTCACGCTGCACGGTGGACTGCCGGTGCTCTCCGGGGAGAAGTGGATCGCCACCAAGTGGATGCGTCAGCGCCGCTACGCGGCCTCATGACCTGCCATCGGATTCTCCTGCCGAGGTCCGGCGGCCGGGCCGCCGGACCTCGCCTGCCCGCTTACCGTCCCAGATCGGTCACGAACCGGTCCGTGTACTCGAGGCTCGTGCTGCCACTCACCGAATTGCAGGTCGGTGAAGCGGTGCTGCTCGCACTCGGACACGGGGTATCGCGATCGAGCGACCAGAAGTGCACGCCCGCCAGCCCGTTGCTGACCGCGTAGCTCACCACGGTATCAACGTCCGCGAGCGTGAACGTCTCGGTGTTCACGTCGTTCACTCCGATCATCGGGGTCACCTCGATCTTGCTCGCCGGTACGCCGTAGGTGTGCTCGAGGTTCTCTACCGCCTGGATGGCCGATTGACCCATCTCACAGGAGCCGTTCACGACCACGCAGACGCCGGACGACGGCGCACCGTAGTCCATGACCATCAGGTTGATGGTGTAATTCTTCAATCCCGAGCCGAGCACGGCCTGCATCACCTCGTTGCCGAGCGAATTGACACCGCCGTAGCTGCCGTCCGAGGCCGCAAGCGTCGCCAGCGTGAACGAGAAGCGCAGATACGGGTACAGCGACTGGGCGTAGACGGACTCATTCACCAGATCGTCAATTTCGGCCTGGGTCTGTCCGCCCTCGATGTCGTAGTCGACGCCGACCATGTCCGCACTCATGTAGCGCGACAGGAAGGTCTGCATGCCGGCATTGGTGCTGCAGGTGAACGTCCCGGCCTGTCCGCCCGTCGAGACGACGTACTGGATGCCGGCATTGACCAGTGACTGGATATTGGCCGCCGCGAACGCACTACCGGCCACCCCGCCCCAGTTCTCGCTGCCGCACTCCCCGGTGGCAAACGCCAGGGTGATGGCGCCGAGGTTCGGCACGTCATCGGACACCAGACTGCCGGGACCGACCACCGGAATGTCCGAACCGGTCACCGCCGTCTGCATCACGTCGGTATTCCAGTTGAGGTTGATGGTCACGTCCTTGTAGGGACTGAACAGCAGACCGCTCGGCGCCGGAGAGGGCGTTGGAGTCGGAGTCGGAGTCGGCGTCGGCGTCGGGGTCGGTGTAGGGGTGGGTGTGGGCGATGCGCTGCAGGCACCGAGCGACGTCCACGGCTCACCGCTGCCCGACGGCCCGCTGTTGCTCGCCGGGTCGTTACCCTGCGTCCACCAGTTCGCCTGGTAATTGATGCCGGACTCGCTGACCTCCTCACCCTGGGTGTACGCCGTCGAGGGGTCCCACGCCGCGGCGCAGCTGCCGGAGGGACTGGGGGTCGGCGTCGGAGTGGGCGTAGGAGTCGGTGTGGGTGTGGGTGTGGGTGTCGGGGTGGGCGTCGGGGTGGGACTTGGCGAACTGCACGACCCGCCTGGCGTCCACAGTGCCGGCACGTTCGGCGGCTCCCAGCCCGCCCCTGCCGCATTGGTGAAAGTTTGCGTTGCGGTGTACGTCGAGCCGCTGTAGGTCACCACCTCGCCGCTCGTGTACGTGGTATTCGTGTCGCTCCAGGCCACACACGATTGCGCGTGCGCCGCCTTCAACGGCAGAAACGCCAGGACTCCCACGGTCAACGTGATGCCCATCGCACTTCGCACGGCAAGCCGCGTGCGGATGCTTCTTTGATTCACAGTCATCGCGATACCTCTTGGAGGGAATGCCGGTCATGCCGGCGGTTGCGTCAACACTCGGCCGAACCGGCGGCCCGGGCCCGCGCCCGCGCCGCCGCACACGGCCCACTCGCGCCGGATCGATTGATCCAGACACGGTCGTTCCGCGTGATCACCGTGACGTCATCCGGGCCGCCGCACCGCTCTGCCCAGCGCTCCTGCAGCGCCAGAACGCGATCCGGCCAACCCATCCCCCCGCAGATATCGTTATGTCATGTCAGTGTTGTCATTGACCTGAACAATAGAGTGCGTGGCAGGCTAGAACCAAAGCAGGTCCAATGCAATAAGACCAATTTTTCACGCTCCGACGCCCGTTGCGAATATTCCGTTCGCGCAGGGTGCGGATTTTGCTGACATTTCGTCCGTCCGCGCCGCGCAATCCGCGCCTTGCACCCGCGGGCGGCGATTACCATAATGGTCCTTTCGCGCACGGCGCGGCCCTGGCGGCGCACCGTGCACATACTTTCCGGGAGAGAACGCGTGGATCTGAAAGCGTTGCGTGAACACATCGGCGCCGCCTGGCGCGGCTCCATCGTCGAGCGGCTCGCCGCCTACGTTCGCATCCCGAACAAGTCACCGCTGTTCGACCCCGAATGGGAGAAGCACGGCCACATGGAGGCCGCGATCCAGCTGATGGCCGAGTGGTGCCGGACGCAGGACATTCCCGGCATGAAGATCGAGATCAAGCGCCTGCCGGGACGCACGCCGGTGCTGCTCGTGGACGTGCCGGGCGAGCTGCCTGGCTGCGTCCTGCTCTATGGGCACCTCGACAAGCAGCCGGAGTTCACCGGCTGGCAGCCGGGGCTCGGTCCCTGGGAGCCGGTGCTGCGCGACGGCAAGCTGTACGGCCGCGGTGCCGCTGATGACGGTTATGCGGTCTTCAGCTCGCTCGCGGCGATTGCGGCCCTGAAAGCCCAGCGCGTCGCACTGGCCCGCTGCGTCGTGCTGATCGAGGCGTCAGAGGAAAGCGGCAGCGTCGACCTGCCGGCGCACCTCGCGACGCTCGGCGATGCGCTCGGCGAGCCGTCTCTCGTGGTGTGCCTGGATGCGGAGTGCGGCAATTACGAGCAGCTCTGGTGCACCACCTCGCTGCGCGGCAACCTGGTCGGGGAGCTGACCGTGCGCGTGCTCGAGGAAGGGGTGCATTCGGGGATGGCGAGTGGTATCGCTCCGAATCCGTTCCGGATCGTCGAGCAGCTGCTGGGGCGGCTCGAGAACCCGCTCGATGGATCGCTCACGCCCGCCGAGCTCTCCGTGAGCATCCCCGAGGACCGCCTCGCGCAGCTGCGCACCGCCGCGGCGGTGCTCGGCGATTCGGTCGCCGGCAAGCTGCCCTGGGCCCAGGGGGTCCGTGCCGTCAGCGACGATCCGGTGGAACTGCTGATCAACAGCAGCTGGAAGAGCACGCTCTCGGTGACCGGTGCCGACGGACTGCCGCCGACGCTGTCGGCCGGCAATGTGCTCCTGCCGGCCTTGACGCTGAAACTCTCGCTGCGCCTGCCGCCGACCTGCGAGCCGCTGCGCGCAGCCCGTGCGGTGAAGGACGTGCTCGAGCACGATCCGCCGTACGGCGCGCAGGTGCGCTTCACACCCGGCACCCCGACGTCCGGCTGGAATGCGCCCTCCTTCGCGCCCTGGCTGGAAAAATCGATCGATGCCGCGTCGCAGCAGATCTACGGCCGCGGCGCGGTACACATCGGCTGCGGTGGCACCATCCCGTTCATGGCCATGCTGGGGGAGCGCTTCCCTGCCACGCAGTTCTTCATCACCGGGGTGCTCGGCCCGCATGCCAATGCACACGGACCGAACGAGTTCCTGCACCTGGAGTACGCCGAGAAGCTCACCGCGTGCGTGTCGCTCGTGCTCGCCGATCACGCGCGGGCCCGGCGCAGCTGAACGCGCCGCGGCCGCCTCAGCGCATGTGTGGTGTGGCGCTCGGGCGCACCGCGGCGCGCAGCCGATCCCAGGCTTCGCGGTAGTGCGTGAGCATCGCCTCGGCGACATCCGCTTCGAAGGGCGGAAATTCCGCGCCGAGTTCATCGATCATGACGGTCCACTTCGGCAGCCCCTTCGGGAAACGGCCCTCGCGGGTGAATACCACCCGGCCCTCGATCGGCACCTCCCCGACGATCGCCTTCACGGCCGCGATGCGGTCATAGAGCCCGCTCTGCGGGTTCACGAACGTGAAGCGGTGCGGACCGTCCATGACGGTCCACTCGGCCATCTGATCGCCGCCGAAGATGTTGCCCTGCACCTGACGCACGTCCACGATGAGAATGCCGTGCACACTGAGCAGCAGGAAGTCGACGTGGTAGCTGCCGCCCATGCCGTCGGGAACGGCCATGTCGATCAAGTGCTCCATGCCCGCCGCGGCGACGGCCGACTGCAGCGCGCGCCGCGCGCGCCGGCGCCGATACCAGCGCACCAGCCAGACGACCGCAATGATCAGGGCCGCAACGATCCCGAGCAGCACCCACGGCACCCAGGGTTGATGCAGAGTCGATCCCATCGGTCCCATGCTAAATCGACTCATCCGCCAGCGCAGCCCGCAGCGAGGCCAGATCGGCGTCGATTTCCTCGAACACGCTCGCCCGCGCGAACAGTTCGGACAGCGCCGGCGGCAGCGGCACCTCCCGCCCGATCAGCGGCTCGATGATCTCGCGGAATTTCGCCGGGTGGGCCGTACCGACCAGCACCCAGTGTCCGGCACGCCGGCGCTCCTCGGGTAGCCGGGCGTAGGCCTCTGCGGCCACCGCCGTGTGCGGACACCAGATACGCCCGAGGCGGCGGTAGTCCCCGGCGATGCGGGCCCGGATCGCCTCGTCATCGACCGAGCAGGCACTGACCGCCTGCCGCAGCGCCTCGATCTGCGGATACAGCGCCCGCAGCCGCTCCATATTGCTCGGATTGCCCACGTCCATCGCCGAGGCCAGCGTCGCGATACTCGCACGCGGCTGCCACTGCCCGTCGGCGAGGAAGTCCGGCACGGTCCGGTTGGCGTTGTGCGCCAGCACCACCTCGCCGATCGGCAGCCCGAGGCGCCGCGCCCAGATGCAGGCGACGGCATTGCCGAGGTTGCCGCTCGGAATGATGTAGGAAACCGGCTTGCCCTGCGGCCCGGCGAGCGCCAGGCTGCTCGCCGCGTAGTACACGGTCTGGGGCAGCAGGCGCCCGAGGTTGATGCTGTTGGCCGAGGACAGCGCGCGCGTGGCGCGCAGCTGCTCGTCGAGAAACGCCTGCTTCACCAGTCGCTGGCAATCATCGAAGGTGCCGCGCACGGCGAAGGAGCGCACGTTGCCGCCCCAGCAGGTCAGCTGCTGCTGTTGCGTCGGGGACACCAGGCCGCGCGGGAACAGCACGATGACCTCGACGCCCGGGCGGCCATGAAATGCCGCCGCGACCGCCCCACCGGTATCCCCGGAGGTGGCCACGAGAATGGTCAGCGGGCGCCCCGCCCCGGCGCGCAGCCGCGTCAGGCATGCTGCCAGAAAGCGCGCCCCGAAATCCTTGAACGCCGCCGTCGGACCGTGAAACAGCTCGAGCACGCCGAGCCGCTCACCGTCGAGGGGCACCACCGGCGCCGGAAAGTTGAACGCTTCGGCGCAGATCCGCCCGAGCTCCTCCCCGAGCGCATCACCGGCGGCGAACGGCCCGATCAGGCGCTGCGCCAGGGCGGCCAGACCGGGCGCCGCGCGCAGCTCATCGAGATCCGCCGGTGGCCATGCCTCCGGCACATACAGCCCCCCGTCCGGGGCCAGGCCCTGCTCGAGCGCTGCGCCGAATCCGGCCGTCAGCCGCTGATCGCGGGTACTGTGAAACCGCATACT
>JAKADE010000054.1 GCA_021820785.1 Pseudomonadota bacterium | reverse complement strand
GCGGGGCCGCATCTGCCGGCCGACGCCGTGGCGGCACACATCTCGAGCGACAAATTTGCACTCGCGCTGCCGAACGTGGACGCCGGGGCCGCGGCCGACCTGGCCCGAGTGCTCCAGCGCACCGCGGCACGGCTGCCGCTCGAGCTCCCCGCGGCAGGCGACGAGCCGGTGTCCTTGAGTTGCGGCATCGCCTGCTTTACCGACCCCCGCGAGTTCCCGAGCGCGCTCGCACTCGCTCAGCTCGCCTGTCGCACCGCCAAGGACCACGGGCGGGGGCGCTCGACTTGTGGGTCGTCGAGCACGCCCTTTCCGCGGCGGCGCCGCACCGCTCGGCGCTGCTTGCGGCAAGCGCCTCGTTATCGATCAACATCACGGGACCTTCGCTAACGGACGCGACCTTTCTCGAGCGCGTCGAGCGACTGATTCGCGGCTCGCGAATCGCTCCCTCGTTGATCACCTTTGAGATCACCGAGACCATTGCGGTGCTGAATCTCACCAAGGCCCTGGCGTTCGTGCGCGACCTGCGGGCCATGGGCTGCCGTTTCGCGCTCGATGATTTTGGCACGGGGACCAATTCCCTGAAAAATCTCACGACCCTGCCCGTCGATCACATCAAGATCGACGGCAGCTTCGTTACCGACATTCTCAAGAACCCCCAGTCGGTCGCCATGATCCGCGCGATCGTGAATCTCGCCAAGGATCTTGGTATCGGTACGGTCGCAGAGTATGCCGAGAACGTCCGGATCATCGAACGATTGCGGGAGCTTGGCATGCAATACGCGCAAGGGTACGGCGTGGAAAGGCCGCGCGCATTCAAGGAGGTGCTGAACGAGTTGAGCGCGCGCGAGTCCCAGAGCAACGCGGCCTTGGGCCCCGAGCTCTAGGTTGAATGTTCGCGAGGCGCCTCGACTCTCCGTGCACATCAGACCGCCTCCCTGGGGGTCGTTTGACGGCCGATCGAAACGAGTTGTCCGTGCATTCTGTCAATTCATCTCCCATTGACCCACGAATCGTAGTAACTTGACCGCAGAGGCGTGTTCGCGTGAGTACCCACAAACCCCACAAACCAAGCAAGCCATCCGGTCGGGTGGCGTTCGATGATCGAGGAAATGCCAGTTGGGACTGGCACGGCGAGGCGGACGGCTTGGAAGGTGAGATCGATACCCAGCAACTGAAAACGATTGGCGCGGATCTGCGCTGCGAGGGCGAGCAGGTACCGGACGGCGTGCCAGACCATGATCCATACAATCGATCGGCTCCTCCGGAATCCGATCCATCGCGTCCCAAGAGACGCTCGCTGGATGACCTGCGGCGCCTCAGCGAAGAGATTATAGCCGAGCGGCGGAAGACGAAGCGCGGGCGGCCATGATCACGGCCGTCTTGCCCCGCGCTGGGGTGTGACGCCGCTTGAGGAGCGTCGCCCGCAGGTTGAGATCAGGAGCCGTTCTTGGGGGAATCCAATCCTCGCTGTCCGACGTGGGCCGGATCGCGACTGGGCGATCCGCGGATCCCGCTCCAGGGTCTAGGCACAAATGCGTACACCCTCACCTTGGGCCTTCTGATAGCGTCTGACCCCGGCGTACGTGTGACCCGGACCTTCATTGGAACCTCACGCCCCCTCAACCGCTGCGTGCAGGCTTGAAGACGTATTGATTACGCATGAACTGCGATGCCGTCCTGCGCGCAAGAAATTCGCCGCCGAGAATGGCGCACTCTTGGCTCTCGCGAAAGAACTGGCTGAGGCTCCCGATCGCCTTCAGTCGAAGCTGACAGAAGTCATTCTGGAACTGTGTCAGGCCGATTCGGCGGGCGTCAGCTTGCTCGAGGCGGGTCCACCGGAAGTTTTTCGGTGGACCGCCGTCAAGGGCGAGTTTGCGCACAACGTCAGTGGCTCGATTCCGCGTGACGCCAGCCCCTGTGGCGTTGTAATCGAGCGCAACGAGGTGCTCCTCTTTCGCGACAGTGAGCTGTACTTTCCGCTGCTGAGGACCATAAAGCCGGCGATCTACGAAAGTCTGCTCGCCCCGTTTGATGTGGAGGGCCGGCCGGGCGGCGCTGTATGGGCCGTGAAGCATCGTCCGGAGGGGCGGTTCGACGCGGAGGATGCCAGACTGTTGATGAATATCAGCGCTTTTGCAGCCGCGGCGTATCAAGCGGCTCAGGCGCGCGCTCGGGCAGAACGCGAGCGAGACACGACGGCAACCCTGCACCCCCGGCTTCTGCAGGTCTCGAAAATGGCAATGATCGGGGAGATTGCATCCGGGGTTGCGAACGAGCTCAGTCAACCCCTGACGGCGATCGGCCATTACGCGCAAGCCTGTAAGCGGCTGTTGAGCGGCCCTCCGGCTGACGTTGAGAGCCTGCTCGGCGCATTGGACGAAATCAGCGCGCAGGCGCAGCGCGCTGCAGAGACTGTCTGGGGTCTGCGCCGATTGGTCGCGACAAAAGCGTCCGAAGCCCTCGAGAGCAACCTCAACGAGGCGGTAGAGGAAGTTCTTGAGCTGCTGCGCGTCAATGCGCAAGCGCGTGACGTACGCGTGGTGCTACGCCTCGCGACTCACCTGCCGCCCGTCAGGATTGAACGCACGGAGATTCAACACGTCGTTCTCAATCTGCTGAGCAATGCGCTCGATGTACTGGTGAACAACCCACGGGATAGCCGCGAAGTCGTCATCGAGACGCAGGTGACTTCGGATGGCGCGGCACTCACCGTATCCGATAACGGACCGGGATTGCCGCAGGACGTGCGCGAGCGCATGTTCGCCCCGTTTTACTCGACTAAGACCAGCGGCACGGGACTCGGGCTGCCCATCAGCCATTCGCTCATTCGAGCGCACGGGGGCCGCTTGATTTATGAGGAGAACGCCGCAGGCGGTGCGTGCTTCAGGATCAGCCTTCCTGTGAACGCTGACCCCCAATCGCTTCAACCCCCGCAGTAGCCGTTGCGGAGCTTGCTAAACGGCCGATCTTGGCACGGGTACCGCTGCTCGCGGTGAATGTTGCCTGCCAGCGCACCGGCCAAGCGACGGCCGCAAGCGCGCACGTCGCGGATTCGGCGCGCCGGTGGTCGGCGGACCTTCGCTCGCGTGGATTTTGCAGCGATTGTGGTCCGTAAATCCGCGCGATAGTGAAGCGTGCGTGGAGCTGGAAACTGCAGGACACGTTTCTACGTCAGGTGTTCACGATACGGCGAGCCGAAGGCCATGCCGGCGTGACTCAAGAGGCTCTTGGATTTCGCATTCCGCGGCGTAGAGCGTATTCAATCAGTGATCACGTTCAAGGCAATGAACGCGGCGCCTATCGTCGTGTGACGACCCATCCACGGGTCGAGCGGCGCCAGGTGTCGCGCACACAGACCGATCGGCGGATAGAAGACCGCGCCGCGAAGGTCTTTGACGGAGAGTCCGGCCTCCTCGAGGAGCGCGCGAAGCGCTCCGGCGCTGCGGAAGCGCGCAGCCTTCCAAGTGGACGCTCCCAGCCAGCCTTTGAGCCTCCGGGTCGCGGCCCAGGTGCTCCACCGTCCAAGTTCACCGAGCACCAGACGGCCCCGCGGGCGCAGCACGCGCGCCATCTCGCGCACGGCGGTGGCGGCATCGGCGGCGAAGCAGAGGACGGTGACGGCGACCACCACATCGAAGCGGGCATCCGCAAGCGGCAACTGCTCGATCCGCCCGGGGAGGAACGTGACCCGCGCCCCCGTCATCGCTGCGCGGGCGCGTGCCGCAGCGAGCATCACAGGGTCCGCATCGAGACCCGTCACTGATGCGCCACCCGAGGCCATGGCGCAAGCCAGTGCACCGTCACCGCAGCCGGCATCGAGGACATCAGCGTCTTGGACAGGGCCCATCAGCTCGAGGATCACGCGCCGCTCGAGCGATTCGGTGATGGCGCCGAGTCGAGTGGCTCGCCAGGACTCATAGTCCGCGGGGCTGATTTGTTTTGGTGCAGGCACCCCCCTCATCCGAGCACTCGACCCAGGTGCTCGACGACGGACTCGATTTCCTCCTGCGTGGTGTGGCGCCCGAGACTGAAGCGGATCGCACCCATTGCGACTTCGGGGATGACGCCCATGGCGGCAAGGACGGGCGAGAGCCGAACCTGCCCGGAATGGCAGGCCGAACCGGTCGATGCGGCGACCGCGGGCAGCGCCTCGAGAATGGTGGCGCCCACCTGGCCAACAAACGACACGTTGAGCGTGTTCGGCAGACGCTGATCAGGGTGGCCGTTCAGCACGACGCGATCGCCGAACCGTTCTTGCAGCAGATCCCAGAAGAGGTCGCGCAGGCGCTGCATCTCGGGTATGAAACTCAAGTCCCGGGCAACCGCGCAGGCCCTGCCGAGGGCGCCTGCCAGCAATGCGCTCTCCGTACCGGCTCGCCGTCCACTCTCGTGGCCTGCGCCGTGGATCAGGGGTTCCAGGCGAGTTCCCGCACGGACGTACAGCGCACCAATGCCTTTCGGTGCGTAGAGCTTGTGACCGGCGATGGAGAGCAGATCGATCCCGAGCTGTTCCACGCGCGTCGCGATCTTTCCGACCGACTGAGCGGCGTCGGTGTGGAAGAGCACGCCGTGCTCTCGGGCAATCTGCGCACACGTCTCGATCGGCTCGATCGTGCCGGTCTCGTTGTTCGCATGCATGATGCTGACGAGAAGAGTGTCGGGGCTGATCGCGCGGCGCAGATCGTCGGGATGGACGAGACCCGCGCGATCGACGGGCAAGCGCGTGATGCGAGCGCCCTGGCGCTCGAGGAATGCGCAGGGAGCAAGAATCGAGGGATGCTCGATTTGCGTCGTGATGATGTGAATTGGCCGGTCGCCGGCGGCAAAGAAGGCGCCCTTGAGGGCGAAGTTGTTCGCTTCGGTCCCGCCACTCGTGAGGACCACTTCCTCGGGTGCGCACCCGAGGAGGGCGGCGATCTCTGCGCGCCCCGCTTCCACGAGCTGCTTCGCCGGCGCCCCGGCCCAATGCGGGCTCGAGGGGTTGCCGTAGCCGTCCTCAATCGATGTGCGCATGGTCTCGGCGACGCGCGGATCGAGCGGCGTGCTCGCGTTGTAATCGAGATAGATGCGGCGCATGGGCTCAGAAGACGATCACTTTGTCTGCTGCGAGCGTCTCTGTGGCGAGCTCGTCCATCGTGCTGCGCCGGGACCCTTCCACTAGTTCCGCCTCCGAGAGCCCTCGAGCGTCCATGCAGGTGCCGCAGAGGAGTACCCGACCCTTGCCCGCCAACACACGCTTGAGCATGCGCTCGAGGTTGTAATTGCCCTCAGGGGTCTTTTGCCCGGCACGGGTGGTGGCGACCGCATCAGCCATCAAGAACACGGTAAGCGATGTGGTCGCGTCTTTTTTCTGCAACGCGAGTGCGAGGCGCAGCGCGTTGTAGCACCGCTCGGTCCCGTAGGGCGGATCATTGAGGATGAACAGGACTCTCATGGCAACCTCTTCGCACGCGCAGGACGGAACTCAGTCGCCCAGCACGCGCCGGCGCTCCTCGAATTCCTCCTTGTCAATCTCTCCACGCGCATACCGCTCCTTGAGGATGTCGAGCGCAGTGTGCGCAGGAGGCCCATGGCGTGGCGGCCCGGCCGCGTGCCACGATCCGCCCAACCAGCGCACGAGCAGCACGATGGCGGAAATGATCATGGCCAAAACGAGGATCATGATCAGCGGGCCGAGAATCATGCCGTACCCTCCGGTGCCCCAACCCATCATGGATGGGCCACAGGCCCAGCCTCCGGATGACGGCGGCTGCTGCGCCCAGAGCACCTGCGGCGCACAAACGCCGGCGGCCGCGGCCAAGACTGCCCGCTTCGACGCGCTATTCATGTTCATGCTTCATCCTCAAACCACCCGAGGGGTACGGGCCTGCGGTCATCTGTTGCCTTCGTGCCTGGCAAAGGGCCAAGTGGCCGTTCAGGCTTCGACGGGCAGCCCTGCCGCCTTCCATTGCGGATAACCGGCTTCGAGACGATAGGCTTCGAGTCCTTTGGATCTCAGCGCCGCGACCGCCTCATAGGAGAGAACGCAATAGGGTCCCCGGCAATAGGCAATCACCGCGTGGTCCTTCGGCAGCCTTGCCAAGGCTGCATCTAGCTCGGCGAGCGGAGCGTTGATCGCTCCGGGCAGGTGACCGTGGGCAAATTCATCGGACGGGCGGACATCCAACAGCGTCACCGAGCCGCCACGCAGCCGCTCGAGCAGCATCTCCCGCGAGATCGGCTCGAGCGCATCGCGCGCCCGAAAATAAGTGCGCATGATCCGCTCGATTTCGGCGATGTTGCGCTCGCCGACTCGGCCGAGCGAACCGAGGAGGGCGATGACCTCCGAGTCAGAGATCAGGCTGTAGAGCATGCGCTTGCCCTCCCGGCGGGGCTCAGCCAGGCGGGCACGACGCAGGATCTGAAGGTGCCGGGAGGCATTGGCGACCGAAAGCCCGGTGCGCGCCGCAAGGTCTTCGACGCTGCATTCGCCCTGAGCGATCAGCTCGAGGAGCTCCAGTCGATGCGGATGCGCGAGCGCCGCCGCGATGTCGGCAAGATGCGCATAAATTCGCTGCTTGGATGGATTGCTTGACATGGCGCGCCTATGGTTCAATCATTCAGCAAATTGATTGAATAAGCAAGCTCCCGAGCGGAGAATTCTCATGATCCTGCGTCAGTTCTTGCACAAAGATCCGGTCGCCGTGTCTTACCTGCTGGGGTGCGCAGGCAAAGGCGCCGCCGCGGTCGTCGATCCCGTCTACCCGCTCGAGCCCTACCTCGATGCCGCAAGCGCGGCCGGGACACCGATTCGCCTGGTGCTCGATACCCACATCCATGCCGATCACCGTTCGGCCGGCCGCGAGCTGGCCTTGAGAGCAGGAGCGGATTACGCGCTGCACGCCTCGGCTGAGACAGGCTTTGCCTTTCACGGTCTGAAGGACGGCGAGCGGATTGAACTCGGCAACGTGGCGCTCGATGTTCTGCACACCCCGGGGCACACGCCGGAACACCTCTGCCTGCTGGTCACCGACCGGACCCGCACCCAGGAGCCCTGGTGCGTGCTGACTGGGCACACCCTCATGGTGGGCGATGTCGGACGCACCGAGCTCGCTTCCGATGCGGCAAGCGGCGCCCGGACATTGTTTGCGAGTCTCGGGCGGCTGAAGGCCCTCCCAGATCACATCGAAGTGTTGCCTGGCGCCGTGGCCGGCTCGGTGTGCGGCCGTGGCCTTTCGGGAAAGCCGCTGTCCACGATCGGATTCGAGCGGCGCTTCAACGGCGCCTTCCGTATCGCCGAGCCGGAGCGGTTCGTCGCTTTCATGCTCGAGAACATTCCACCCGCGCCGCCCGAAGCGGCTGAGTTGCGAGCCGGGAACGCCGGGCTGCCCTCGGGCGGGGGCGCATGAGGGCGGAGGCGGGCGGCGCCGGCGTAATCGCACCGCATCTGCGCGGTATCGCGGCCAACCGGGGACAATTCGGCCTGCAGATGCTGCAGGTGTTCTTCGTCGGACTCGTCATCGGCATGGAGCGCGCCGTGCTGCCGACCGTTGGGCGCGATTTTGGAGTGACGCGCGGTGCCTTTCTCTTCCTCGCGAGTTTCGTACTCTCCTTCGGCCTGGTGAAGGGCACGCTCAATCTCGTGGCCGGAGGCCTCGCAGACCGATTCGGCCGCAAACCCGTCCTGTTCGCCGGATGGCTGGCCGCCATCCCGATTCCCCTGCTGATCTACTTCGCGCCCAACTGGTGGTGGATCGTCGCGGCGAATGCGCTACTCGGCGTCAATCAGGGTTTTACCTGGACGATGACCGTCACCAGCCAGATTGACCTCGCGAGTAACCATCAGCGCGGACTCGCCATTGGGATCAACGAGGCCACCGGCTATATCGCCGTAGGTCTCGCCGGACTTGGGGCGGCGTACCTCGCTCACCGGCTCGGCGCCCGGCCGGCATTGCTGCTGTTTGGTCTCGTCACGATCGTTGTGGCGCTGGCGACGCTCGTGCGCGTGCGCGATACCCTTGCGTGGGTCCATGCGGAACACGCCGAGACGCGCGACGCTCGGCCGGCCGGCGACGCGCCGAGTCTTGCCGCAATCTTCCTCCGGATTTCCTTTCGCGACCGAGCGGGAAGCGCGCTGTGTCAGGGCGGCGCCGTCAACAAGATCGCGGATACCCTGGTGTGGGTGATGTTCCCGCTGTGTTTCAAGGCGCACGGCGCGGGACTGGTGGAGATCGGTTGGCTGACGGGGGTGTACGCGGTGATCTGGGGGCTCTCTCAGCTCTGGACCGGACACCTGGCCGATCGCATCGGTCGCAAGCGCCCGGTGATCGCGGGGTTCTTCCTGCTGGCCTCAGGCATCGCCGTCACGGCGCTCGGGCGAGGGGAGGGACTCTGGCTGCCCGCTGCCGCGATCATGGGCATCGGGATGGCGCTGCTGTATCCGAACCTGATTGCCGCGATGTCCGACCGGGCATCGCCCCTCATTCGCGGCAAGGCACTCGGCACGTACCGCTACTGGCGCGATACCGGCTATGCCATTGGGGCGCTGCTGCTCGGGTCGATCGCGCAGTTCTCACACGCGGTGCTGCCGGCGATCTGGATCACCGCGGCGCTCGTGGCCACCTCGGGCCTGTGGCTCGCGCTGGCAGTGGAGGACAGCGGCAGGATGGGAAGCTGATCCAAAGACAGCGAGGAGGAGGCAAGGCGCAGTGCCGCGACGCCAGGAGGCGCGAACACTCTGCTTTTCCTCGCCCGAGCGAGCGGTTAGGGCACGGTGTCTCTGGGCAGAACTCTTGGCGTTTCCCGTGCGAGCCAGCGAATGAGCATTAGCCGAGCGTTCTCAGAGCGCTACCGACGTGGTCTCCATCTGACAGGTACACGACGCCGGTGTCTGTACTCCATCCGCAAGCGTGGCTACGCTGGGATACCGTAGGTTATGCGTCCGAGCAGATCTTCGACGCGGCCCGCGCCGTCCGGGGTCTGCGCTACAAGAATCGGCCTCTCGCCGCGAAGCTCCCAGTGCGGGGTCGTGAGAAACCGCGCCGCATCCTCCCCGAAAAGCTCGATAGCTTGAGCGCAGACTTTGGCTAGGTGGGCCGGCATGTCAGACGAAGGCGTATTGAGCAGCGTCGTCAGGCGAGACAGCAGTTCGCTCTCGTGTTCCCGCCCCACGGCCAGATCCGAGAGAATTGCAGCGAGGCTATTGCAGTCTTCGCGCGTCATGGCTCAATCCTGACCGGAGTGTGCAGAGGATCATAGCGCTTCTGAACGGGCTTTTCGCGACCCGCGCACCGCCGACCCCGGGCCCTCATCAGGAACCGTGTACCACCGCACCGCGGATCACTGCGAGTTTGCGCACTGTTTGGCCTCTGCGGAAAGGTAGAGCGCCACTGTGTGAGCTGTGGTGGGAAGCGGGGCGAGCTTCACGGCTCGGCACCAGGCTTCGAAGCCGAGCCAGTCGGCCTCGTAGGCTCGCCCGATGGAAGCCGCCCGCCTGCTGCAGACGAACGCGGCGGCGACTTCACGGGCCTCCTCGAGCGAGAGCACAGGGAACGTATCCCGTGCGGAGCGGTGGGATGCATGGGCTCGCGGGTCGGTGTGCGGCCTTACCGGTGCGCGGTTGGTCGTTTTGTCGAGCGGTGTGGCCACGAGGTCGTGTGAGGCACGGGATTCGGCGAAAGAAACGGGCGACTGAACCCGTCCGTGTCACGTGTTCGCGAGCGGTCAGTGCGCTTGAGCCGTCAGCCGCGTCCTTGATGTCTCGAATGCAAAATCCTTGCACCCTGGCGCGGGGAAGGGCAAGCTCATAAGTTGGATTGGATTCTGTGAAGCAGACGCCCGCTGCAACAGACGCACCCGCGTGGCGCGAGAGGAGGTCAGCAACACACGCACCCACCGAATGCTCGAGCTGAACAATCCTGGTTCGGGGAAGCAGTGCAGCGAACCCGTACGGTGAAGCGTTCGGGTCCGCCGCGGCGACAGAGTCGTTCTTCGGCGCATCTGTTGTCGCACCTAGTATCTGCGCCTTCCTGATCCCGCGTCAAGAATCGGGCAGGTCCCCGAGGGTGAGGTATGGTCCGCTGAAACGTGGGACGCTCGTCCGCGCTTCGGGCGGCCGATGGGGTTGCGCGTTCAGCGCGCCGCCTCGAAGGGGATCCTATGCAATCATGTCATTCCCGCACGCGGCGCACAGCGGGGAAGGAACGCGCAAGCCGTGTAGCCCATCCCGAACCGACCTCGGTTACCGCCGCAGTGCTGTCGCCGGGCGGGGCGCATCCGGATGACATTCCATTTGCCCCCGGTGCGCGTCTCAAGCTCGGTGCCGTCCCGGTGCAGCTCGTCCACGCGCTCTCCCTCGAGCGGCTGCTGGTCAAGGACCTCGAGACGGGCGAGACGCGCATCGTTGCGCGCGCCGCTGTACGGCCAGTCGACACACGCACTGCGCAGCCGGATCTGCCGCCGGTCGAGGGCACGACTGTCAGCGAGGCAGAGCTGGCGCGACTGACGGCCCGTGAGGCACTGCTGAAGCCCTACGTCGGTGGTCGTGAGTTGACTCGTAAAGAGGCACGACGCTTGGGCAGTACCTTGGGTGTATCTGCCCGCACGGTGCGCCGGTGGCTGCGGCGCTACCGACGCGCCGGGGACATCACGGGGCTGATGCCGAGGCCCCGGGGCGTCCAGTGCGGCCAGCGCACGCTCGATCCGGCGGTGGATGCCATTATTCGTTTCGCCGTCGAAGCGAAGCTCAAGAGCAGCGGAAACTGCTCGGTTCGGGCGGTCTATGAGGCGATTCGCGGCGACTGCGAGGCCATCGGCAAGCCAGTGCCCGCGCGCGCCACAGTGCTCGGACGAATCAAAGCGCTCAAAGCGGATCCGCGGTCTCTGCCTCCCGAGATCGCGCAGGAGGTGCGCAGCCGGCGGCGCTTGGTGCGCGGGTCCGCCGAAGCCCCGCACGCGCTGTCCCGGGTGGAAATTGATCACACGCTCGTCGACACGCACCTCGTCGATGCCCGGGACCGCGGTCCCTTGGGGCGCCCGTGGCTCACGATCGCGATGGATGTCTGCACGCGGGTCATCCTGGGATTTGTGCTCACCCTCGAGGCGCCGAGCCGGCTGAGTGTTGCGCTGTGCCTGCGGCATGCGATTTATCCGAAGGACCGATGGCTTGAGAGCGTCGGCGCGAAAGGGCCCTGGCCGGTTTATGGCCGACCCCGATACATTTACACCGATAACGGACCGGATTTCCGCTCGCCGTCGTTTCGGATGGGCTGCAAGCGCCAGCACATCGAGAACGGCTACCGG
>JAKADE010000053.1 GCA_021820785.1 Pseudomonadota bacterium | reverse complement strand
CAATGAAAGCCAAGTCCAAGACTACTGCTCCGAGCCGTAAGCGCCCCGCTGCGCATTCCGGCAAGCCCGCCAAGGCCACCAGCGCCGAGAAGTCGGTGCGCGTTGCCGCCCCCAAGGCGCACGCCAAAGCCAGCGCGGCGGCCAAGCACACTGCCCGGGTGCAGGACGTGCCCGCCGAGAGCAAGGCGGCGCCGGAGAAGCGCCCGGCCGTGCTCGAGCGCCGTCCGGTCGCCATGCCCGAAGACCGCCAGTCGCAGCTGAAGCTGCTGATCGCGCGCGGCAAGGAGCAGGGCTATCTCACCTATGCGCAGGTGAACGATCACCTGCCCTCCGAGATCGTCGATCCGGAACAGATCGAGGACATCGTCAACACCATCAATGAGATGGGCATCCCGGTGTACGAAAAGGCACCGGACACCGAGTCGCTGCTCGCCGGAGAACCCTCCGCGCCGGCCGACGAGGAAGCCATCGAGGAAGCCGCCGCGGTGTTGGCGGCGCTCGATGCGGAACTCGGCCGCACGACCGACCCGGTGCGCATGTACATGCGCGAGATGGGCACGGTGGAGCTGCTGACGCGCGAAGGCGAAATCCGCATTGCGCGGCGCATCGAGGAAGGACTCGAGGCGGTGCGCCGCCAGCTGGCGATGTTCCCGCTGACGCATGACTGCCTGCTGAAGGCCTACGAGCCGGTCAAGACCGGACAGACGCGCCTGGTCGATGTGATCGTCGGGTTCGTCGACCCGAACGCCCCGGATGTCATCGCACAGCCGCAGAACCCGACCAAGGTCGAGGTTGCGGCGGCCGAGGAATCGGACGACGAGGACGGCGAGGACGATTCGGAAAGCGAGGAGGAGACCGTCGACTCCGGCCCGGATCCGCAGGAGGCCGCCGAGCGCTTCGGGCGTCTCGCCAAGGCCTATGCGCAGATGCTCAGCGCCATCGAGAAGCACGGCTCGCACGACCCGAAGGCACTCAAGGCGCGCAAGAAGACCGCCGACGAATTCCTGGAGCTGAAGCTCTCCCCGCGCATGTTCGATGCACTGATCGGCAATCTGCGCGATCACATCCGCGAGATCCGTCAGCTCGAGAAGGAGATCATGACGCTGGCGGTGCGCGATTGCGGCATGCCGCGCAAGGACTTCATCGCATCGTTCCCGAAGAACGAAACCAACACGCGCTGGCTTGCCAAGCACGTCAAGGCCGGCAAGAAGTACTCGACGGCGCTCGCCAAGATGGAGCCGGAGTTCGAGCGGCGCCAGGGCAAGCTCGCAGCGCTCGAGCAGCAGCTGCACCTGTCGATCAACGAGGTCAAGGAAGTCAACCGCGAGGTGTCGATCGGCGAGGCCAAGGCGCGCCGCGCCAAGAAGGAGATGGTCGAGGCGAACCTTCGCCTGGTGATCTCCATCGCCAAGAAGTACACCAACCGCGGCCTGCAGTTCCTCGATCTGATCCAGGAAGGCAACATCGGCCTGATGAAGGCGGTCGACAAGTTCGAATATCGCCGCGGCTACAAGTTCAGCACCTATGCGACGTGGTGGATCCGTCAGGCCATCACCCGCTCGATCGCCGATCAGGCGCGCACCATCCGCATCCCGGTGCACATGATCGAGACGATCAACAAGTTGAACCGCATCTCGCGACAGATGCTGCAGGAGATGGGCCGCGAACCGACGCCGGAAGAACTGGCGGTGCGCATGGAGATGCCCGAGGACAAGGTGCGCAAGGTGCTGAAGATCGCCAAGGAGCCGATCTCCATGGAGACTCCGATCGGCGATGACGAGGATTCGCACCTCGGGGACTTCATCGAGGACACCTCGGTGGCCTCGCCGATCGACCAGGCGACCATGGAGTCGCTGCGCGAGACCACGCACGCCGTGCTGGCTCAGCTCACTCCGCGCGAAGCGAAAGTGCTGCGCATGCGCTTCGGGATCGACATGAATACCGACCACACGCTCGAGGAGGTCGGCAAGCAATTCGACGTCACGCGCGAGCGGATCCGTCAGATCGAGGCGAAGGCGCTGCGCAAACTGCGGCACCCCAGCCGCAGCGAGCAGCTGCGCAGCTTCCTGATGGAGGATTGATGGATTCGCCGGCCGCGCGAGACGCGCGGCCGGCTAGATCCCGAACTTCCCCAGCGCATCGGTGAGCTGGCGAAGCAGCTCGGCGAGCGCCGGGTGATCGGCCTGGAAGCGCACGGCCATTCCCTCCAGGCGCGAGGCGTGCCCGCTCACCGAACCGCTGTCCGCCGGCCCCTCCCCCAGGGCACGGCCGATGTCCTGCACCAGTGCGCCGAGCATCTGGCGCGACTCCGCATCGATCGAGCCGCTCTGACTCAACCGTTCGTGCACCCGCGCCAACAGTTCACGCAGGGTCTCTTCGCTCGTGCGCCCTTGGTTCATCGACCGCTCCATTGCCTCAACTGCAGGGATTCTAGCCGAGAACCCTGCGGCACGAGTGGACTGCATCACAGCAAAGGCGTAGAACGATCGCCTGATAAAAATCATTCCTGCAGAACATCCGTGGACAAGATCGACCGGGAGATCGTGCGCTCGCTCGAACAGGATGCGCGTATTTCGTTCGCCGAGCTCGGCCAGCGCGTGGGCCTGTCCAAAACCCCCTGCTGGCAGCGCGTGCGCGAACTGGAACGCCAGGGGCTGATCCGCGGCTACCGGGCGGAACTCGACGCCGAGCAGCTCGGGTTGCGGGTGCACGCGTTCGTGTACGTGAGCATCGATTCGGCGCGGTATGCCGAGTTCGAAGCGGCCGCCGAGCGCCACCCGGCGGTGCTGCAGTGCTACACCACCGCCGGGCAGGCGGACTACCTGATGCACGTCCTGGTGACGGAAATCGCCGCACTCGATGAACTGCTGCGCATGCAGGTGAGCCGCATGCCCGGCGTGCAGCGAATCGAGACCACCGTGTGCATGAAGACGATCAAATCCAGAGCGCCGCTGAGCGGCTGCCTGGCGCCCTAGCGTGTCAGCTGCGCACACCGGCGCGCAGAGCCGCTGCTAGAATGTCGGCCCTCGCGGGCCTGTAGCACAGCGGTTAGTGCAGGGGACTCATAATCCCTTGGTCGTAGGTTCGAATCCTACCGGGCCCAGATTCCGCCGTACGACGCGGCCGACACACTCCCTGCCCCGGGGCCTGCGAAGCGATGAGCGCCTATGTCGCCCTGCTCCGTGCCATCAACGTCGGCGGCACCCCGCTGCCGATGCCGGCCCTGGTCCAGATGTGCCGCACGGCCGGCTTCGATCACCCGCGCACCTACATCGCCTCGGGCAACGCCCTGTTCGAGAGCCGCCGCGGCGAGCCGCAGGTCCGCGAGGCGCTGATGCGCCAGCTCGCGGGCTACTTCGGCAAGCCGATCGGCGTGCAGGTGCGCACCGCGGCACAGCTGGCGGCCGTGCTGGCGGCGAACCCGTTTCCCGAGTCGCCGCCGAGCCGCACGGTGGCGATCTTCCTCGAGGCGACGCCCCCGGCGGACGCAATCACGGGCGTCCGCGGCCGCAAGGACGAGCGCCTCGCCTGCGGCACCCGCGAGATCTACGTGCACTACCCGGACGGAATCGGCGCCTCCAGGCTGGTCATTCCCGCCGCCGCCACCGGGACGGCGCGCAACCTCAATACGATCGGTGCGCTCGCGGTGCTGGCCGCACAACGCTGAACGGGACCGCCTGCCATGGCCCATAAAACGCTCGATCAGTGGCTGACGGAGTACTCGCTGTCGCACCACCACCCGGTCAACCGCGTGCTGCACACGGTGTGCGTGCCGGCGATCCTGTTCGCCCTGATCGCCCTGCTCTGGAGCGTGCAGATCGCCGGGGTGCGCGCCGCCTACCTGGTGATGATCGCGGTGGCTCCTTTTTATCTGCGGCTCGGCACGCGGGCCACCGTGGCGATGGCGGCGCAGCTGGCCGTGTGCGTGCTCATCCTCGCGTTCTGGCCGGTCACCGTCCCGCTCAGGCCCGTGGCAGTCGGGCTGTTCATCATCGCCTGGATCGGCCAGTTCATCGGGCACGCGATCGAGGGACAACGCCCGAAATTCTTTCAGGATCTGACGTTCTTGCTCATCGGCCCGCTGTGGGTCGTGCTGAAGTAAACGCCGCGCCGCCGGCTGCGTGCCGGCGCAGGGGGAGGACCCAAATGACTGACGACACCATGTTTCCACTGGATGGCGGCTGCGACTGCGGCGACGTCCGCTATCGGATGATGACCCGCCCGCTGATTGTGCACTGCTGCCACTGCCGCTGGTGCCAGCGCGAGAGCGGTGCGGCCTTCGCGCTCAACGCGGTCATCGAGTCCGAGCGGGTGGTGCATCTGCGCGCCGAACCCGAGGTGATCAATACTCCCTCGCTGAGCGGCGCCGGGCAGCGCATTGCGCGCTGCCCGCAGTGCCGGATCGCCTTGTGGAGCCATTACGCCGGCGCCGGTCCGATTCTGCGCTTCGTGCGGGTCGGAACGCTCGATGCGCCCGAGCGGCTGCCCCCGGACATCCACATCTTCACCGCCTCGAAGCAGCCCTGGGTCGTGCTGCCGGCCGGCGCGGCGGCCGTGCCGGAGTTCTACGACCCGAGCGAGCACTGGAGCGCCGAGAGCCTCGAGCGCCGCCAGGCCTTCCTGCCGCAGCTGCACGCCTATCGGGCCGCCCGCGCGGCCGAGGCTGCCCACGCCCGGCCGGACGCTAAATCTTGAGCTATAGCTTGGCCATAAACCGCCGGACGCATCCGTCCCGTCGGGGCTGCACTCGGTCCTCTGCAACTTTTCCGCAGGACCGGTGTTCTTGTCTCAAACGATGAACACCCCGTGCAATTGGCAACCACAAGGCCCGATTCTCAAGAGTTCGCAGCGTTCATGCGCGCGTATCAGGACATGGTTTTTTCCACGGCAGTGCGGCTGACCGGCAGCCCCGCGCAGGCCGAGGACATCAGCCAGGACGTGTTCCTGAAGGCGTACGAGAACTTCGAGCGGCTCGGCGAGGGCGCGAGCCCTGGCGGATGGCTGAAAACCGTCGCCACGAACCTGGCGCTGAACCACCTGACGCGCCACCGCAAGCGCTGGCGGCTGTTCTCCGAGGTCTTCACCGACGAATCCCGCGAGGAAGACATCGAGGATGCAAGCGAAGCCTTCGCCGGCGCGCTGCATGAACTCGAGGAGCAGCAGCGCCATGCCCTCATCGAAGCGGCGCTGCGCAGCCTTCCCGATCACCAGCGCGTGCCGCTGGTGCTGTTTCACTTCGAGGACATGTCCTACCAGGACATCGCCGCGCGGCTCGGTCATTCGCTCGCGAAGACCAAGACCGACATCCTGCGCGCCCGCCTCGCCATGGCCAAGACGCTCGCCGCCGGCGGACTCGGCCCGCAAACCGACCGGAGCTGTGCACCGACATGAACGACCGTACCCTGCTTGAAGAACGGCTCGAGCAGCTCGCGCACCAGGCGCTGCGCGAACTGCCGCCCTGCGCGGCGCCCGCTTCGCTCCAAGCGCGCGTCCTGCGCGAGATCGAACAGCGCGCCGGCCAGCAACACCTCGCCGGCATCGCCCGCTGGCCCCGCGCCGCTCGCGCGCTGCTGATCGCAGCCTGCGCGCTGTGCGTACCGCTGGTATGGATGCTCGCGGCGCGGCTGCGCGATCAAGTGGCCGACGCGATTGCCGGCGGAGGCGTCGGACACGTGGTCCGCGGCGTACGCGGCACGAGTCGCACGATCTTCGATCTCGGGGAGCTGGCCGTACGCCTGGTCCACGCGATCCCGTCGGACTGGCTGTTTGGAAGTCTGTTCATCATCGGAGCGGCCTACGCCATTCTGGGCGCGCTCGGTTACCTCCTGCTCTATCCCACGCTGCCGCACTCCAAGGCGCACACCGTATGAACAAGGTCATTCAATCGTTTCTTCCCGCAGCGGCGCTGAGCGGGCTGCTCGCCCTCGGCGGCGGCATCGCACCAGCCGGGGCTGGTCAGTCGACTACCATCAGCACCTCCGGTGTTGTGACCACCGCCTCGCACCACGGCACGACCGAGGTGCGGATCGGGGCGCACGGCATCAATGTCGAGAGCGGCTCGAGCCACATCCGCATCGGCCGCAGCGGCCTCGGCATCACCGACAGCGCCAGCAGTGTCGTGACCTGGCACGATCGGCATCAGTCCTGCCCGAACGATCAGGAACTGGTTGCCGTATTCCACAACGTGCGACTCCCTGCCGGCAAGAGCGCCTGCGACGTGGTCGCCGTCTTCGGCAACAGCGTAGCCGACGGGGACGTGTCGGACTCGGTGGTCGCCATCATGGGCGATCTGCAAGCCAATGGCAGCGTCGGCAACAGCACGGTCAGCGTGTTCGGGGACTCGAGCATCAACGGCTCGGTCCGCGGCAATGCCGTGGCGGTATTCGGCGATCTGAAGCTCGGCCCCGCGGCACATGTGTATGGCCAGGCGGTGGACGTGTTCGGATCGGTGCAGCGCGCCCCGGGCAGCATGATCGATGGCGGCACTTCGAACATCATGTCCGGGGTGTTCCACGGCGCATCGGGCCTGCAGTCCTGGAGCAAGCACTGCCTGATCCTCGGCCGTCTGCTCGCGCCGCGGCTGGACATCGGTTGGGCGTGGGGCGTCGCCGGCGCGCTGCTGCTGTTCTACGTGCTGCTGGCGCTGCTGTTCCGCGAAGGCCTGCAGAAGTGCATCCAGACGCTCGATGAGCATCCGGGCGCGTCGATTCTGGCCGCCATCGCCATGACGCTGCTGACGCCGGTGCTGATGCTGGCGCTGGTCATGACCGTGGTCGGGATCCTCGCCATCCCGCTGTTCTGGCTCGCGCTGCTCGGTGCCGGCATCTTCGGCCGGGTGGTCGCGCTCGGCTGGCTCGGCGGGCGGATCCTGCGCGGTGCGCGCACCGGCATCACCCACCCGGTGCTGTACGTACTGCTCGGCGGCATCGTGGCGCTGGCGCTCTACATGGTGCCGGTGCTCGGGTTCATCGTCTACGCCCTGATCGGCACGCTCGGCTTCGGCGCGATCATCTACAGTCTGCTGCTCGCCCTGCGCGCCGCACGCGGCGCAGCGGCGCCCGCCGCACCGGCCAGCTTCGCCGGCGCCGGTCCGGACACCGGCACCGTACCGCCCGGCGCGCCCGGGAACGGCGCCGCCGCCGACGCGACCGCAGCTGCCGCCGCGACGGCGCCGTACACACCAACGCCAATGGAACTGTCCACGCTGCCGCGTGCAGGGTTCTGGATCCGCATGCTGGCGTTGCTGATCGACCTGGTGCTGGTCAGCTTCGCACTGAGCGCAATCGAACACCACGGCACCGATGGCCTGCTGCTCGTGCTGGCCACCTACGGCGCGCTCATGTGGAAGCTGCGCGGCACGACGGTCGGCGGGATCATCTGCCACCTGCGCGTGGTGCGCATCGACGGCCAGCCGGTCAGCTGGGAGACGGCCATCCTGCGCGCACTCGGCTGCTTCCTCTCGCTCATCGCTGCCGGCCTGGGCTTCTTCTGGATCGCCTTCGACCGCGAACGGCAGGCCTGGCACGACAAGATCGCCGGCACCGTCGTTGTGGTCACGCCGAAGACCCAGGGGCTGGTCTGAGATGGCCCCGCACCCCGTACCGCCGGTCCTCGCCGGTTCCCGCAACGGGCGAGGACGGTCCGTCGGACGCACGCCTGACGCTCCCGCTCGCCACATCATCCACACGCTTCGCCGCACGACCACCTGACAGGGCAGTTAACCGTCATGAACGACTCCGATATCTCGGTTGAACAACAGGGCAGCGGCGTCCTTGCCGCACCCGCCATCCCCGCCGCGCCCGGAACCGAAGCGCTGGGCTGGGCCGAGCGCGACAGCGCGGCGGGCGGTGTGCGGGTACCGACGCGCCGCCGCCTGCGCAGGCGCTGGCTGATCGGTGGCGCGCTGGTGCTCGCCGCAGCCGCCGGCACCGCGCTGTGGTTGCGTGACAGCGGCAAGCCCGCCGCGCTCGTCCCGCTCGCGGACCGACACTTCGTGCCGCTGGTGAGCACCATGGTTCCGGGGCTGCAGCCGGTGAGCACCCAGGTGCTGGTCACCGGCACCATCTCCGCGCGGCACGATCTGCCGATTGGGGACGGCGGCCAGGCCGAGCGCATCGTGCAAGTCGACGTCCAGGTCGGCGATCACGTCAGGCGCGGGCAATTGCTCGCCCGACTCGATGACTCGGTGCTCAAGCCGCAAGTCGCGCAGCTCGCGGCGGCGCTCGCCAAGGCGCGCGCCCAGGCTGCCCTGTCGGCCGCCGAATACCGGCGGGCGCTCGCGATCGGCCCCGACGGCGGGCTGTCCCAGCAGAACATCGAACAGAGCCAGGCCACAGCCGCCATGGACGCGGCCAACGAGCGCATGTTCGCCGCGGAGCTGCGCCAAAAGCGCGCTGAACTCGCTCTGACCCGCATCGTGGCGCCGGTTTCCGGGATCGTGCTGACCCGCAACGCCGAGATCGGCCAGGTGGCGAGCCCGGGAGGACCTGCGCTGTTCACGCTGGAAGCTGCCGGACGCGTGGAGCTGAAGGGTCAGGTGACTGAACAGGACCTCGCGGCCCTGAAAGTCGGCCAACCCGCTCAGGTCTACCTGATCGGCTACCCTCGTCCCTTCCCCGGTCGCATCTGGCTGCTCGGGGCCACCATCAATCCGCAGACCCGCCTCGGCCAGGTGCGCATCGCGCTGAAGCCGAACCCGGCGCTGCGTCCCGGGGCGTTCGCGCGCGCGGTCATCCTGGAAAGCCACGCCGAGCGGCCAGTGCTGCCGCAGACCGCAGTCATGACGGATTCAGCCGGATCGTATGTGTTCATCGTGAACCGCAAGAACATCGCGGTCCGCCGGCGCGTCGTGCTCGGCGGGGTGATCGCCTCCGGCGTCGTCATTGCCAAGGGGCTCACCGGTCGCGAGCGGGTGGTGACGCTCGCCGGGGGATTCCTGCAAAGCGGCGAGCCGGTGCGGGTGCAGGCGGCCAAGGTGCAGTCATGAGACGTCTGTCGGCCTGGGCGATCCGTCACCCGCTGCCGCCCATCGTCCTGTTCGTCGTGCTGCTGTTCATCGGCGCCACGGCATTCGTTCGGCTACCGGTGACGCTGAATCCTCACCTCTCCTATCCCATCGTCTCGGTGGTCATCACCGAGCCGGGGGCAGCGCCCGAAGAGGTGCAGACCCAGATCGTACGGCGCGTGGAAGCGGCGGTGGCCGGCATCGGCAACATCCGCCACATCCTCTCCAAGGCCTATCAGGGCGGAGAGGAGACGGATGTCGAATTCGAGATCGGCACACCCATCGACCGGGCGGTCACCGAAGTTCGCGATGCGATCACCCAGGTGCAGGCCGATCTGCCCACCGACATCCTGCCGCCGGTGGTGCAGCGGGTGAAGATCGATGGCGGACCGATCGTCTACTACGCCGTCAGCTCGACCGACATGAGCGACCGGGCGATCTCCTGGTTCATCGACAACACCATCACCAAGCGGCTGCTTACCGTGCCGGGGGTGGCGCAGGTCTCCCGTTACGGCGGCGTCGATCGCGAGATCCGCGTCGAGCTCGACCCGGCGCGCATGCAGGCGCTCGGCATCACTGCCGCCCAGGTCAACGATCAGCTGACCAACCTCAACATCGATCTGCCCGGCGGCCGGGCCGACCTGGGCAACGGCGAGCAGACGATCCGCGTACTCGGCGGGGCGCAGACCGCCTGGCAGCTCGCGCAGACCCAGATCGCCCTTCCGGGTGGACGTTTCGCGCGACTCGGCAGCATCGCCACGGTGCGCGACGGCGCCGCCGAGGTACGCAGCATCGAGAAGTTCAACGGTCAGCCGGCGATCTCGTTCGGCGTGCAGCGCGCACGCGGCACCTCGGACGTGACGGTCCTGAACGGCGTGCGGCAGGAACTCGCCAAGATCCGCAAGGAATTTCCGGACGTCAACATCCACCGCACGTTCTCTTCGGTGACCTACACCAAGCACACCTACCACTCGGCGCTCGAAGCTCTGATCGAGGGCTCGATCCTCTCGGTGCTGGTGGTGTGGCTGTTCCTGCGCGACATACGTGCGACGCTGATCTCGGCGTTGGCCATCCCGCTCTCGGCGATTCCGGCGTTTGCCGTCATGTACTGGCTCGGCTTCACGCTCAACCAGGTGAGCCTGCTTGCCCTGTCGCTCGTCTCCGGCGTGCTCGTCGATGACGCCATCGTCGAGATCGAGAACATCGTGCGCCACAAGCGCATGGGCAAGAGTGCGTTCCAGGCGGCGCTCGATGCGGCCGACGAGATTGCGCTCGCGGTGGTGGCCACGTCCTGCACCATCATCGCGGTGTTCATGCCGGTGAGCTTCATGAGCGGGATCATCGGGCAGTACTTCAAGCAGTTCGGCCTCACGGTCGCCGCAGCGGTGTTCTTCTCACTCCTGGTGGCGCGACTGCTGACGCCGGTGATCGCCGCCTACACGCTCAAGTCAGAGCCGGCGCCGGAACTGCACGATGGGCCCATCATGACCGGCTACCTGCGGGTGCTGCACTGGTGCGTGCATCACCGCTGGAAGACGATCCTGTTCGGCGTGCTGTTCTTCGCCGCCTCGATCGCCGGACTGATCCTGGTGCCGAAGACCTTCGTGCAGAACTCCGACAGCAGCAGCGCGTCGCTCTCGATCGAACTGCCACCCGGGGTGCAGCTCGCCGATACCGCGAAGGTCGCCGATGAGGCCTACCGCATCCTCGCCCGGCAGCGCTACGTGAAGTCGATCGACGAGTCGGTCGGCGGCGACGGCAGTGTGCGCGGCGCGAACCTCTTCATCAGCCTGGTGCCGCCGAGTGAGCGGCCGATGAGCCAGAATCAGTGGCAGGATCAGATGCTCGCGAAGCTGCGCCGCATTCCGAACGCGCAGATCTACTTCCAGAACTTCAACGGTGACAGCGACGGTCACGACATCACCCTCGATCTCACCGGCGACAACCTCTCGCTGCTCGAGCACACCGCCCACAGAGTCATGGCCCAGATGGCCGCGCTGCCGGATCTGCGCGACGTGAGCTCCGCGGACGGGCTGCCCCGGCCCGAGATCCGCATCCGGCCGCGCTTCGATCTCGCCGCTGAGCTCGGCGTGACCGTGGCGGACATCAGTCAGACCATCCGCATCGCGACCATCGGAGATCTGCTGCAGAACGATGCGAAGTTCACCCTGCCGGACCGCCAGGTGCCGATCCTGGTGAACCTGAAACGCTCGGCGCGCGCCAACCTCAATACGCTGGAGAATCTGCCGGTGCCGACGGCGAGCGGCGGCTCGGTGCCGCTGAAGGCGGTGGCGGATTTCGGCTTCGGCCAGGGTCCGACCGAGATCCACAGCCGCGACCAGCGCCTGCGCATCGCGATCGATGCGGACCTGAACGGCGTGCAACTCGGCAAGGCGATGAA
>JAKADE010000052.1 GCA_021820785.1 Pseudomonadota bacterium | reverse complement strand
CATCAGCGGCTCTCTGCACATGACGATCCAGACCGCGGTGCTGATCGAGACGCTGCAGGCGCTCGGTGCGCAGGTGCGCTGGGCCTCCTGCAACATCTACTCGACCCAGGACCACGCGGCTGCGGCAATTGCCGCGCGCGGCACGCCGGTGTTCGCCTTCAAGGGCGAGACGCTGGAGCAATACTGGGACTACACGCACCGCATTTTCGATTGGCCGGACGGTCACTTCACCAACATGATTCTTGACGACGGTGGCGATGCGACGCTGCTGATGCATCTCGGCGTGCGCGCCGAGGCGGACCTGACCGTGATCGCCAATCCCGGCAGCGAGGAGGAGAAGGCGCTGTTCGCCGCGATCCGCGCCAAGCTCGCCCAGCATCCCAAGTGGTACTCCACGCGCATCGGGCACATTCGCGGCGTCACGGAGGAGACCACCACCGGCGTGCACCGGCTCTACCAGATGGCCAAGGAGGGGCGGCTCGCGTTCCCGGCCATCAACGTCAATGATTCGGTGACCAAGAGCAAGTTCGACAACCTGTACGGCTGCCGCGAGTCGCTGGTCGATGGCATCAAGCGCGCCACGGATGTGATGGTGGCGGGCAAGGTCGCCGTCGTGTGCGGTTACGGCGATGTGGGCAAGGGATGCGCCCAGGCGCTGCGGGCGCTCGCCGCCCAGGTCTGGGTGACGGAAATCGACCCGATCTGTGCGCTGCAGGCGGCCATGGAGGGGTTCCGGGTGGTGACCATGGAGTATGCGGCCGACAAGGCCGATATGTTCGTCACCGCCACCGGCAACCTGCATGTGATCACGCACGACCACATGGTGCGCATGAAGCACAACGCGATCGTGTGCAACATCGGGCATTTCGACAATGAGATCGACGTGGCGAGCCTGCGTCGCTACAAGTGGGAGAACATCAAGCCCCAGGTCGACCACGTCATTTTCCCGGACGGCCGCCGCGTGATTCTGCTTGCCGAGGGGCGCCTGGTGAACCTCGGTTGCGCCACCGGGCACCCGAGCTACGTGATGAGTTCGAGCTTCGCGAACCAGACGCTGGCACAGATCGAGCTGTACTGCAATCCGGAGAAATACCCGGTTGGTGTGTACGTTCTGCCAAAGCGACTCGACGAGAAGGTTGCACGTCTGCAGCTGAGCAAGTTCAACGCCGAGTTGACCGAGCTCAACGATGAGCAGGCGCGTTACATCGGCGTCGATCGCGTCGGACCCTACAAGTCCGATCATTACCGCTACTGATAGCGGCGTCGGCCGCCTCCGTTGCAGTGGAGGCGGCCGACAACTCTCTGCTCGCCAGCCATCCTGACCTGTCACTTTCGCGGAACACCTCCGCGCAGTTCCTACAACACGTTGGCTGAAAGAAGTTGGACGGGCGTTAAAATACGTGTATGATCCGCCCCCGAAACCCTGAAGTTGGGTGTTTTTGGGAGTCTATAATGGCGAAACGTCCCCCGAACGATGGCGCGTCCTGGAGCGCCAGTGAACTGAAGACTTTGAAGGCGCTCGCGAAGGCGGGCACTCCGACGACCGAAGTGGCGAAGAAGCTCGGCCGTACCCCGGCTGCGGTGCAGCAGAAGGCCATGCGCGCTGGAATTTCCTTCCGGGCGGCCAAGCGGGCCGGCGCACGCAAGAAGAAATAAGCGTCGCCTGTCGCACCAGGGCCGGGCATCTCGCGGTTGGCGCGGGACCCGGCCTTTTATTTTGCGGTCCTGGTCTCGTTCCCGCTCGGGACTCTTGTCAGTGTCACAATTAGTTGTCAAACTCCTAGATTGTCACTGGGTCGGTTTCGTTCACAGAATTGCGTCTCGGAGGGAGGCGGCATGCGTCAGGTAGCTCGGTTTTCAATCGGTGTGGCGGCGTTGGCGTTGGCAGGCTGCGGCGTGAAGGTGCAAAACCAGACGCCGACGCAGATGCAGGCCAACCCGGACATCGGCATGTATCCGATTTCGGCGACGGTGAAGTCCGGCGCCCTGGTCAGTCAGCCGATTTATCTGTTCCAGGTCGGAGGCGGCGGCAAGGTGCCTCTGCATTCCGACGGCACGGGCACCCAGTTCCGCACCATGTACCCGGTGCGCTGCAAGAGCAGCTTCCCGGTGCAGTATCTGGCGGTGTGGCGCCTGCAGGGCATGGCGACCCGCCAGAAGCTCTTCCCGGCGCAGCCGATCGAGGTCCAGCTCTCGCAGCCGCCGCTCACCAAGGATGCGGTCATCAGCACCGCGGGCGCGCCGAAACGCGGCGTGTGGGAGGGTTCGGTGAACTACGAGTTCGCGACGGCGCAGAACACGAACATCACCGGCGCGAAGATCGAGCCGGCCAGCACCAGCCGGGCCGATGTGCTGGCGGCGAAGGCCGTGCACATCGTCAGTACGTTCCCGATTTCGGCGTCTTGTGACACGCAGACGGGAATCGTGCTCGCCTCGCGTGAGCGCAAGGCCACTGTGAAACTCGCGATTACCACCGACTCGACCCAGGTTCCCACCTGGACGACCACGGTGAATTTCGCGCCGCAGGCCGTCGGCGAATAATCCGCGGCCCGGTCGCGGGCCGTCGAGGAAGTGTAGAGACAGACGGGGTTCGCCAGTGGCGAACCCCGTCTGCATTTGGGGAGGGAGAGAAGGCACCGGCCGGGGCGACCCAAATCCAGGACAAGTCCAAAAATTGTGGTGCACGTTGCAAGGTGCGCCGTCCGGGAACCGCACTCGGTTCCGGTGCAGCATCAGTGTCTCACCGGCGTGCTGAATTCACTGTGAATCAGTTGAAAGTGGGCGAGCGCTTCGGTGGATGCGCCGCAGCGAGTGGGCGGCGCGCGGCGGCGGCGCTGCTTCGTCGATGGCGGTCGGTGTGTGTGCGGGGCGGGGGAGAAGGCACCGGAGGAGGCGACTCAAATCCAGGACGCGTCCGAAAATTGTGGCGCACGGGGGGATTTGCGCCGTCCGGGAGCCGCACTTCGCTCCGGTGCAGCAGCAGTGTCGCACCGGCGCGCTGAACTGACTGTGAATCGCCTGAACAGGCGTGCACGTCGAACCGTTCGCAGCCACGACCGGGCCAAGGTGTTGTTCGGGCGGGTGCGCATCATGGCGGTCATGTTGTGCGCAGGGGTGGGAGGGGAAAAAGCACCGGAGCCCGCGGCTCGCATCCAGGCGAGTTCTGACACTCTGGCGCAGGAGGGGGGGATTTGCGCCGTCCGGGAGCCGCATCCTGGGGCTCCGGTGCGGAATCAGTGTCGCATCGGTGCGCTGAACTCACCGTGAATGGCGGAACGAATGCCGCGTGGTGCGTGCGCCGACGCATGGGTCTGCGCAGCGCCGTGCGCGAGCGCGGCCTGGCAGGGATATTTCCGGAGAGGGGAGAGGGGAGAGGGGAGAGGCGCACCGGGCGAGGTGACTCGAATCCGGGACGAGGCTCAATAAAGGGTGGCGCACGGGGGGAATCTTGCGCCGTCCGGGAGCCACGCTCAGCACCGGTGCGGGAGGAAGTCTCGCATGTTTGCCCTGAACCGAGTGTGAACCATGTGGAGGAATTCTCCGGCTCGCGTTCGAAGGACGGCCGTGCCCCCCTGATTCGCACCCGCCCGGTCAGCGGGCAGGCCGTATACTTGCCCCCATGGCCATCGACTCCACCCAGCGCTTCTCCAGCCGCGTCGCCGATTACGTGAAGTATCGGCCGCATTACCCGGATGACGCCTTGCGGTTCCTGCGCGAGGCGCGCGGACTGCGGCCGGGAAGGCGCGTGGCCGACCTCGGCTCGGGCACCGGGATCCTCACCTCGCAACTGCTCGAGGCAGGCCTCGAGGTCTGGGCCGTGGAGCCGAATCGCGAGATGCGCGAGGCCGCCGAGCAGTTGCTCGCCGGCCGTGCGGGGTTTACGAGCGTGGCGGGGACCGCCGAAGTCACCACGCTCGCGCCGCACAGCGTCGATTGGGTCACGGCCGGACAGGCCTTCCACTGGTTCGATCCGGAAAAAACGCGCCGCGAGGCGCTTCGGATCCTGGTCGAGGGGGGGCAGGTGGGTCTGCTCTGGAACGAGCGCGCGGACGATCCGGCGCCGCTGCTGGCGGACTACGAGGCGCTGCTGCGCCGCTATGCGCCGGAATACGACCAGGTGCGCAGCCTGCGGGCGTACGGACCGACCATGCAACGGTTCTTCGGCCGCGAGCCCGAGTGCCGCACCTTTGCCAATCAGCAGGTTTTCGATTTCGATGGGCTGAAAGGGCGGGCCCTGTCGTCCTCGTACGTGCCCGAGCCGGGTCATCCCGATCATGAGCCGCTGCTCGCCGGCCTGCGCGAGATCTTCGAGCGCCATCAGCGCGACGGGCGGGTCGTGTTTCCCTACAAGACGCTGGTGTTCTTCGGCACGCTCGACTGAGCCCTCGGGCGGCTCAGCGCTGCAACCTGCCGATCAGGCCGGGCAGTTCCTGCAGGCTCTCGAGCGCGGCGAGGTGGGGGATGTGCTCAATCGGTCCGCGACGATAGCCGTGGCGCATCAGTACGAGCGGCACGCCTGCCTGCGCCGCCGCCGCCCCGTCGACTTCGCTGTCCCCGACCATCAGGGCGTCGGCCGGCGCGGCCGAAAAATGTGACAGCATCGCCTGCAGTACCCGCCCGTCGGGCTTCCGGTACGGCAGCGTGTCTCCACCCACCACCCGGGTGAAGAAGGCGGTGAGGCCGAGCCGGTCGAGAATCACGGCGGTGAGGTGCTCGGGCTTGTTGGTGCAGATCGCGAGGTCGAATGCTGCGGCGCGCAGCTGCGCCAGCGCCGCGTGCGTGCCGGGATAGAGCGTCGTTTCCCGCACCGGTTCGGCGCCGTAGCGCTGCAGGACATTGCGTTCTGCAGCCCGGGCGTCCTGCTCTGCGAGGCCGCGGGCGGCCAGAGCGCGCTCGACCAGTTTGCCCATGCCATCGCCGATCATCGCTCTGACCTCGGTGAGTGTCAGGGGTGCGGCGCCGTGGTCAGCCAGCATGCCGTTGACGGCATGCGCCAGATCGGCGGCGCTGTCGATCAGCGTGCCGTCGAGATCGAATATCACCAAGGATACGGGCATCGGCCTACTGTAGCACCGCTGCGCCGGCACCGCCCCGGGTGGACGGTGCCGCCGCGCAGTGCTCAGTGCAGTTCGCGGAACGCGACCAGGCTGTGTGGTTCGATGCGCAGTTCATACCCGTAGCGCGCCGGTGTGCCCGGGCGCGCTGCGAACGGGCCGCCGTGTCGGACCGGTTCGCCGCCAAGCACCACCCCGTTGGTCAGGCGCTCGATGCGCTCGAAGCCGCCGATCACCCGTACCGCGACCGGATGGTTGCGGAAGGACTGCACGACGAACGTGCCATTGGCGTATTCGAACAGGCTGACGTCGGCAGGTCCCTCGAGCCGTACCGGCAGGCCGGGCGTGAGGAAGCGCCGCAGTGCATCGAGGACGCGCGGCGGCAGGGAGTAGAAGTCGTTCTGCTCCTCGGGCACGTTCAGTACGTACAGCTCGCCTTTGCCATAGTGATCCATCAGCAGCAGCGGCACGCCGCCCTGATCATCGAGTCCGCGCACCACCGCCCAGTCCTCGTTGGTGTAGAAGTGAATCAGCGGGAAGAGGATCGGCCGGCTCCTGCCGAGCATCACGCCGCCACCGAAGCCGAAGCCCGCGACGTAGCGGGTGGGGGCGGCGATCAGGTGAGTGACGTGCATGTCCGTGATCTGGCGCAAGCCGCGGTGCTGCAGTGCCCGCAGCAGCCCCGAGGTGATGATGACGTGCCCGCCGGCGCGCAGGTGGGCTTCGATCTGCGTGACGATGTGCGGATCCTTTCGCGCCGCTTCCGTGAGCAGCACGGTCCTGGCGTGCGGCCAGTGCGGCAACATCTCGATCGGAATTCCGATCATGCCGAGCATCTCGGGCAGGAAGTCCTCGCCGCTGGAGTCGAGCGGCCGATAGGTGGCGAGCCCGACCGGCTGGCCGAGCGCCCCGGCAATGCGATCGACCTTGCGCAGCGAGTAGGCGACCACGTTGGCGAGCCGCGGCCGTTTGGCGCCCGGGCGGCCCGGCAGGCCGCAGCACTGGCGCAGCATCTGCCAGTAGTTGAACGTCGTCGGCAGGTCCTGCCAGGCGGCGCGGTTCTTCGGGTTGGCCGTGCGCAGCAGGTCCGTGTACTCGAACAGGTTGATCGCCGGCGCCTTGGCGAGAATGGTGTCCCAGAGTTGCTCGGCGTAGCGGTCCAGGTCATGCATGGCGATGGGATCGACCCAGCCGCCGCCGTTGCGTCCCGGGGCGATGTTCTCGAAGTAGCGGAAGATCTCGTAGCTCTCGTAGGGCAGCAGCTGCTGATCGGTGCTCGGCGCGTAGCGGGTCTCATCGCCCGTCCAGATCTCCGGGAAGATCTTCGGCTCGTGCACCAGATCGAACCCCATGCCCTGGAACGAGGGGTAGAAATTCGGGAACTTGATGATGACGCGCACCTTGGGGTTGGCGGCCTCGGCGGGCTTCAGGATCAGGTTGCGCGACACGTCATCCATGGTCTGCATGCGGTACTGCGACCATGTGCGCGAGCCCTTGGCGGCAATGTCCGCCGGGCTCTTGGTGTTGAAGAAGTACAGATCGTCGAGCACGAACTCGTTGAAGTGCCTGGCGGTGAGCGCGGCCATGCGCCGCGTCAGCGCCCGATCCTCAGGCAGCGCGTAATCGAGGGTGTTGAACTGGCCGTTGCCGCCGGGGCCGAGCATGGCCATGCCGCCGGCCACCGCGACGTGATGCGCCTGAAAGAAGTGCTTCACGCGGGTCAGTTCGGCGCCGGTCGCGCTGTCGCCCGCACGGTAGCTCTCGATGAAGACCTGGTCGACGTGCAGCCGGCGGGCGATGGTGCGCCAGCTCGAGCGCATCCAGGCCGGATCCCGCGCCATGCGCTTGACCACGCGCACCGGGATGTACACGGTGACCTTGAAATTGCGGTACGGCGCCGGCGCCGACCAGGCAGTCGCGGCGCACAGCAGCGCCAGCGTGGCGGCAAGAGACTGCCGGAACTTGAGCATGACGGCCCCCTCATCGGTCGAGTCGGATTGGTAGCGCTATCATAATACACGGCCTGGACCGGCCGTAAAGCGTGACCGGGCCCCCGGGAGGGCGCGCTTGGCGCCCGAGGGATGGTGCAGTTGCGTTACACTTTCGCGGTGGGATCCGCGAGCCGGTGCGCCGTCCCGAGACCTTTGGACCAGCCAATTTCATGCACGGTATTGCGCGAGGCGCGAACTGCCTCGAGTTCGGACGCTTTCGGCTGCTGATCCGCCAGCGCGAGCTGCGCAGCGGCGATAAGCCCATTGCGCTCGGCTCCCGGGCCTTCGACGTGCTGCTGGTGCTGCTCGAGGCACACGGCGACCTCGTGACCAAGGAAGAGCTGCTCGCGCGCGCCTGGCCGGGCATCGTGGTCGAAGAGAGCAACATCCAGGTACAGATCTCGGCGCTGCGCAAGGCGCTCGGCAAGGACCGCAATCTCATCGTCACCGTGCCGCTGCGCGGGTATCGCTTCACCGGCGAGGTGCGTGAGCTCTCCGAGAGCGACAGTGCGCGCAGCGCGGCCGAGGCGCCCGCGCCGCCGACCAATCTGCCGGCGGCGATGTCGGACTTCATCGGCCGCGAGGCCGAACTCGCCACGGTGCACGAGCTGCTGCAGCACAACCGGCTGGTGACGCTGGTCGGCACAGGCGGCATCGGCAAGACCCGCCTGGCGCTCGAGGCGGCGCGCGAGGCGCTCGACGAATTTCCCGACGGGGTGTGGCTGGCGGAGCTCGCCCCGCTCGCCGACCCGGAACTGGTGGCGAGCGCCATGCATGCCGCGCTCGGTCTGCAGAGCGGTACCGGACGCTGGACTGGTGAGCGGCTCGCCGCGGCGCTGCGCGAGCGCAAGCTGCTGCTGGTGCTCGACAACTGTGAACATCTGATCAGCGCTGCAGCCCGCGAGGCCGAGACGCTGCTCGCCGCGGCGCCCCAGCTCAGCATTCTCGCCACCAGCCAGGAGCCGCTCGGCATCGAGGGAGAGTGCACGCTGCGGCTGCGGCCGCTGGAGTTTCCGGCCGAGCACACCGCCGGGCTCGCGAGCACACAGCGCCACGGCGCGGTGCGTCTGTTCGTCGCGCGGGCCCAGGCCGCCGATCCGCAATTCGAACTCAACGAGCGCAATGCGGCCACGGTGGCGATGATCTGCCGGCGCCTCGATGGCATCCCGCTCGCGATCGAATTGGCCGCCGCGCGCTCCGCGGCGCTCGGCATCGATGGCCTGGCGCAGCGGCTCGACCTGCGCTTCCACGTGCTCACCGGCGGGCGGCGCACGGCGCTGCCGCGCCACCAGACGCTGCGCGCCACGCTCGATTGGAGTCACCGGCTGCTGGCCGAGCCGGACCGCATCGTGCTGCGCCGGCTGGCCGTGTTCGCCGGCAGCTTCACGCTCGAGGCCGCCGGGCAGGTGGTCGCCGATGCGGCGCTGCCGGAGTGGGAGGTCGTCAGCCGGATTGCCGAACTGGTCGACAAGTCGCTGGTGGTGGCCGATCCGTCCGCAGCGCAGCGGCGCTACCGGTTGCTCGAGACCACGCATGCCTACGCGATGGAGAAGCTCGCCGACAGCGGTGAGTTCGGGCCGCTGGCGCGTCTGCATGCGCGCTACTTCCGCGATCTGCTGCAGAACGCGCATCTGGTCTGGGAACGAACGCCGTCGGTCGAATGGCTGGAGAAGGTCGGCCCGGAGATCGACAACGTGCGCGTCGCGCTCGACTGGGCGTTCGGCGCCGACGGTGATGCGCAGATCGGGGTCGAACTGGCGGCCTGCTCGTACCTGCTGTGGTATCTGCTGTCGCTGATGCCCGAGGGACGCTCGCGCCTCGAGCGCGCCACCGCGGCGCTGAGCAGTGAGACGCCGCGCTCGCTCGAGGCGCGTCTGTGGTTCGGTTACGGCTTTCTGTCCACGGGCGAGCCGCGCGGGCGGGCCGTGCCGGCGCTGCGGCGCGCGGTCGCGTTGCTGCGCGAGTCGGGCGAACCGCTCGACCTCGCCCGGGCACTCGCGTTCTACGGCCTCAACCTGGCACGCACCGGGGCACCGGAGGAGGGCCTCGAGGCGCTGCAGGAGAGCCGCCGGATGCTTTCGGCCGCCGCGCAGCCGAAGAGCTTCGCGCTCTGCCTGACCAATCTCGGCATCGCGCACACGGTCGCCGGACAGTACGAGGCGGCGCGGGCACGGCTCGACGAGGCACTCCTCGCCGGGGAGCGCTCGCATGCAGACTTCTGGGCGTGGCGGGCGCTCATCTACAAGGCGGAGGTGCAGTTCGCCGAGGGCCGCGTCGATGCGGCCATCGCCGGTGCGCGCGAAGTGATCGCGCTGGCGCGCGCGGCACGGCGCACGGGGCTGCTCGGACATGCGCTATGCAACCTGGCCGGCTACCTCATCGCGCACGACGAAATCGATGCGGCAAGCGCGGCACTGCGCGAGGGACTGCCGCTCGCCGAGGACAGCGAGCTCGATACGGTGCTGATCGCCGGTGGCATGCAGCACCTGGCGACCATCGCGGCGCGCCAGGAGCGCTTCGAGCGTGCCGCCCAGTTCATCGGCTACGCACACGCATTCTTTTCCAAGGAGTTCGCCGGCCGCAGTCCGGCGAAGCTCATGATCGAAGCGGGGATTCTGCAGCAGCTGCGCGTCGTGCTGGCACCGCAGCGGCTCGAGGCGCTGATGGACAGCGGCGCCCGCTGGAGCGAGGACGAGGCCATGACGGCCGCCCTGGAAGGGTGACAAAAATCACGTCACAGGGCTATGTACACGCCGGCAAGGCGCGGCCGCAAGTCCTGCGGGCATCAATTAAGAAAGATTAAGCGCAATTCAGGGAACGCTAAGGATTTGGCGGGGGCTGAGGGGCATCCTCTCGCCGTTCGAAACAAGGCTGGTATTCGCCCCCACATCATGCGCAACTTCTGGTCTCGATTCTGTCGTCTTTTGCCGTTGGCGGCAACTGGACTGCTGGCCGGCTGCCACGGTGCACTGCTGCATCCGGCCGGTCCCATCGGCATGGCGGAGCGTTCGATCATCTACACCGCAACCGGCCTGATGCTGGTGGTGGTGGCCCCGGTGATCGTGCTGGTCGTGCTTGTCGCGTGGCACTACCGCGCCTCGAACACCAAGGCGCGCTATGAGCCGGAGTGGTCGCACTCGACGCGCATCGAAGTGGTGATGTGGACCATCCCGGTCATCATCGTGTCGATCCTCGGCGTGATTGCCTGGCGCAGTTCGCACAAGCTCGACCCCTTCCGCCACATTGCCTCGCCGGCCCAGCCGATCCATGTCGAGGCGGTGGCGATGAACTGGAAGTGGCTGTTCATCTACCCGGACCTGCACATCGCCTCGGTGAACGAGGTGGCCATGCCGGTCGGCGTGCCGGTGGTCTTCCACATCACCTCCGCCACGGTGATGAACTCGTTCTTCATTCCGCGCCTCGGCAGCCAGATCTATGCCATGGCGAACATGCAGACCTCGGACAACCTGGTGGCCAGCCGCACCGGCACCTTCCGCGGCATTTCCGCGAACTTCAGCGGCGATGGCTTCTCCGGCATGACGTTCAAGGCGGTCTCGATGACCCCGGCGGACTTCAAGCAGTGGGTTGCCAAGGTCTCGGCCTCGAGCCAGCACCTCGACGCCGCGCAGTACATCGCGCTCGACAAGCCGAGCGAAAACGTTCCGGTGACGTATTACTCGCAGGTCATGCCGAATCTGTTCGAGCAGATCCTTGCGGGCAAGTTCCGCTCCGGTCAATTGCTGGCGAGCGCCTCGGCGCCTGCGCCGGCCCGTGGGAGTAAGTGAGTATGTTTGGCAAGTTGACGCTCAGTGCCATCCCTTTCAACATCCCGATCGTCATGGGCGCAGTCGCCTTCATGGTGCTGTGCGTCATCGCGGTGCTCGGCGCCATCACCTATCTGGGTAAATGGAAGTACCTGTGGACCGAGTGGCTGACCTCGGTCGATCACAAGAAGATCGGGATCATGTACATGATCCTGGCGTTCATCATGCTGCTGCGCGGCTTCGCCGACGCGATCATGATGCGCTCCCAGCAGGCGCTCTCCTATGGCAGCAACATGGGCTACCTGCCGCCGGAGCACTTCGATCAGGTGTTCAGCGCGCACGGCACGATCATGATCTTCTTCATGGCGATGCCGTTCATCATCGGTCTGATGAACTGCATCCTGCCGCTGCAGATCGGCGCGCGTGACGTGGCATTCCCGCTGCTGAACAACTTCAGCTTCTGGCTGACGGCCGCCGGTGCGGTGCTCGTGAACGTCTCGCTCGCCATCGGCAATTTCTCGCGCGCCGGCTGGCTCGCCTACCCGCCGCTCTCGGAGCTGCATTTCAGTCCGGGCGTCGGGGTGGACTACTACATCTGGGCACTGCAGATCTCCGGTATCGGCACGACGCTCACCGGGGTGAACTTCATCGCGACGATTCTGAAGATGCGCGCCCCGGGCATGACCATGACGCGCATGCCGGTGTTCGTGTGGGCCTCGCTCTGCGCCAGCGTGCTGATCGTGGTCGCATTCCCGATCCTCACCGTCACGCTCGGACTGCTGACGATGGACCGCTACCTGGGGATGC
>JAKADE010000051.1 GCA_021820785.1 Pseudomonadota bacterium | reverse complement strand
GCGCGATCCGAAGGGCCTCTATGCGCGTGCGCTTGAGGGCAAGATCAAGAACTTCACCGGCATCGATTCGCCCTACGAAGCTCCGCAGAGCCCGGAGATCGTGCTGACGCCGAGTCCGCTCGGACCGGAAGAGGAAGCGCGGCACGTGCTCGAGGCCCTCAGGGCGCGGCAGATCATCGGCAGCTGAAGCGCACGGAGCACGGGTGGCTCGATAAGGCGCATGCACCGCGCTACCATCGCGCGATTGCTGCGCTGGGGAGTCCCGTGCCGACCCATTACCGTTGCGACGGCGACGTTGCCGTCCTTGAAATCGACAACCCTCCGGTCAATGCGCTCAGCCTCGAGGTACGCCGCGGACTGATGGAGGGCATGAACCGCGCCGCAGCCGACGCTGCGGTCAGGGCAGTGGTCATCATCGGTGCGAACGGGTCGTTCCCGGCCGGCGCGGACATCCGCGAGATCGCCTCCGGTGCGGCCTTCGAGCCGCCGATCCTGCTCGAGGTGATCGCTCGGATCGAATCGCTCGGCAAGCCGGTCGTGGCAGCCATCGAAGGCGTGGCGCTCGGCGGCGGCTTCGAGCTGGCGCTTGCCTGTCATGCGCGCATCGCCGCGAGCGGCGCGCGGGTGGGTCTGCCGGAGGTGAAACTCGGCCTGATTCCCGGCGCGGGTGGCACGCAGCGGTTTACGCGGCTCGCCGGCCCGCAGGCGGCGCTCGAGACGATCTCGACGGGCGAGGCGCTCCCGGCGGCCCGCGCCCGTTCGCTCGGGGTGATCGACGCGCTGGCCGATGCCGTGATGCCCGAGGCCGTGGCCTGGGCGCGCCGCCTCGCCGACGAAGGCTCCGGGCCGCTCGCCAGTGAGCGCGAGGAGAAGATCACCGGCGTTGATCCGCAGCTGTTCAGCGTCTGGCGTGCGGCACACGAGCGTAAATTCAAGGGCCAGCTCGCCCCCTGGCGCATCGCCGATGCGATCGAGGCGGCCTGTACCCGCGGGCGCGCCGAGGCGTTCGCGCTCGAGCGTCAGTATTACCTGGAGTGCCGCGAGAGTCCGCAGCGCAAGGCGCTGATGCACGTGTTTGATGCCGAGCGTGCCGCCCGCAGGATCGAGGGAGTGGGGGCTGAAGTCACGCCGCTGCCGATCCGTCGCGCCGCAGTGGTCGGAGGCGGCACGATGGGGGCGGGGATTGCGGTTCTGTTCGCCAACGCGGACATCCCCGTGACGCTGCTCGATGTCTCGGAGGCGGCGCTTGCGGCCGCGATGGATCGCATCCGTGCCGTGTACGCGCAGACCGTCGAGCGCGGTCGGCTCAGCCGCGCGCAAGCCGATGCGGCGCTGCAGCACATTGCCGGCACCACCCGCTACGAGTCGCTCGCGACGGCCGACATCGCCATCGAGGCGGTCTTCGAGGACCCGGCGCTCAAGCGTGCCGTGTTCGAGCAGCTCGATCGGCATCTGCCGCCCCATGCGATTCTCGCCACCAACACCTCGACGCTCGACATTGACCAGCTCGCGCAGGTGACCGGCCGGCCGCAGCAGGTGGTCGGCACGCATTTCTTCAGTCCCGCGCACGTGATGAAGCTGATGGAGAACGTGCGTGGCGAAGCGAGCTCCCCGCAGACGCTCGCCACCGTGATGGCGCTCGCCAAGCGTCTGGGCAAGATTCCGGTGATGGCGGGCAACTGCGACGGATTCATCGGCAATCGGATGCTGCTCTACTACGGGGTGGAGGCCGAGCGGCTGCTCGAGGAAGGCGCGACCCCCGAGCAGGTCGACGGGGTGATCGAGGGGTTCGGCTTCGCCATGGGGCCGCTGGCGATGCGTGATCTGGCCGGTAACGATGTCGGCTGGGCAATCCGCCGCAATCGCACGCTGCCGGCCGATGAGCGCTGGTCGCCCATCCTGCAGCGCATGGCCGAAGAGGGGCGCCTGGGGCGCAAGAGCGGACATGGCTTCTACCGCTACGAGGGCGGCAAGCGCCGTCACAACCCCGAGGCGCTCGCGCTCATCGAGTCGGTCTCGCGCGAGCTCAATATCGAGCGGCGGGCGATCAGCGATGAGGAGATCCTGGCGCGACTGCTGCATCCGCTGGTCAACGAGGGGGCGAAGATCCTCGCCGAGGGCATCGCGAGTCGCTCGGGCGACATAGACGTGGTCTACATCCACGGCTACGGCTTTCCCGCCTACAAGGGCGGTCCGATGTACTGGGGGCTGCAAGAAGGGCTCGAGAAGGTGATTGCGACGATGGCACGGCTCGCGCCCAGCCACGGCGCGCGCTGGGCGCCGGCGCCGCGGCTGTTCGAGGCAGCCGCGCGCCGGGGCTGGGACTGATGCGGCCGGCGTCCGATGGCTTGACCTCGAATTAAAATAAATGTACGTTTAAAACAGTTGTTTGAGGCGCTGCCCGGTGAATTCCTCTTCCCTGTCCGCGGACCGCGGACCTCCCGAACCGAAGTACTCAGAGACCGCCGTGCGGATTCTCGACGCAGCCGAGCGGCTGTTCGTCGAACTGGGCCTGGAGGCGACCTCGCTGCGGCTGATCACCCAGCAGGCCGGGGTCAATCTCGCTGCGGTCAATTATCACTTCCGCTCCAAGGATGCACTGTTCGAGGCGGTGTTCGCCCGCCGCTTCGAGCCGTGGGCGCGCGATTGTCTGCGCGAACTCGACGAACTCGAGGCGCGCGCATCGGCCGGCACCGCCCGGTTCGAAGCCGAGGCCGTGGTGATGTGCTACGTGCGCCCGGCACTGGCGCTCTCGAAAGATCCCTCGCGCGGTGGCGCACTGTTCGTGCGCCTGTTCTCGCGCGTGCTCGTGGAGAATCACCGCGCGCTGCGCGAGACCCTCTCGCGCGAGTGGGGTCATCTGGTCACGCGCTACACCGCAGCGTTGGACCGGGCGCTACCGGGCCTCTCGGCCGAGGAAATCGCCTGGCGACTGCACCTCGGCTTCAGCGTGATGTTTCACGCGTTCGCGGGCAATGACATCTTGAAACTCTTCGGCCGTTCGGCCGTATCGGCGCGCGATCCGGATTTGATCGTCAAGCACGTGGTGCCGTTCATGCTGGCCGGCATGGCGGCGACGCCCCGCGGCGAGGGTCCGTCGGGCTGACCGGAGTGCAGAAACACTGAGCGGCCCGGCGGCGTGGGCCGCGCCTTGAACGGTCCGCAGCGCGGACCGCAGCAACAGAGGAAGTCATGTCTGAAACGAATTTCATGATCCGCAAGGTGGCCGTGCTCGGCGCGGGCGTGATGGGCGCGCAGATCGCCGCGCACCTGCTCAACGCGCAGGTGCCGACCCTGTTGTTCGATCTGCCCGATGCCGAGGGCGGCAGCGGTATCGCCGAGAAGGCCATTGCCGCGCTGCGCAAGCAGCAGCCGGCGCCGCTCGCCGAGCCCGGCCTCGCCGAGTTCATCCAGCCGGCCAATTATGCCGAGGATCTTGGCCGGCTCGCCGAATGCGACCTGGTCATCGAGGCGATCGCCGAGCGACTGGAGTGGAAGCGCGACCTGTACCACAAGGTGGCGCCGGTGCTCGGGGCGCGGACGATCTTCGCCACCAACACCTCGGGACTGTCGATCGAGGCGCTCGCCGAGGCCTGTCCGGCGGCGCTGCGGGCGCGCTTCTGCGGGGTGCATTTCTTCAACCCGCCGCGCTACATGCACCTCGCGGAACTCATTCCGTGCAGCGTCTCCGACCCGGCGATGCTCGATCATCTGGAGACCTTCCTGGTCACCACCCTCGGCAAGGGAGTGATCCGCGCCAAGGACACGCCGAACTTCGTGGCCAACCGCGTCGGGGTGTTCTCGCTGCTCGCCACGCTCGCCAACGCGGCGAAATACAAACTGCGGTTCGACGTCGTCGACGATCTGACCGGGCCGCGCCTCGGGCGGCCGAAGTCCGCGACGTTCCGCACCGCGGACGTCGTGGGGCTCGACACGTTTGCGCACGTGGTGCGCACCATGCGCGAGGGCCTGCCGGAGGACCCGTGGCACGGACTGTTCGTCTCTCCGCCCTGGCTCGAGCAGCTGATCGCCGCCGGTGCGCTCGGGGCCAAGACCAAGGCGGGCATCTACCGCAAGAAGGGGCAGGACCTGCTGGTGCTCGACCCGGCGAGCGGCACACATGTGCCGGCCGGGGAGAAGGCCGATGCGGCCGTCACCGAGATGCTCAAGATCGAGGACGTGGGCGCGCGCCTCGAGGCGCTGCGCTCGAGCGATCACCCGCAGGCGAAATTTCTCTGGGCCTGCTGGCGTGACACCTTTCACTACATCGCCTGCCAGCTCGGCGAGATCGCCCATTCGGCCCGTGACGTCGATCTGGCCATGCGCTGGGGTTTTGGCTGGCAGCGCGGTCCGTTCGAGATGTGGCAGGCGGCCGGCTGGGCGCGCGTCGCAGGGTGGATCGAGGCGGACATCCGCACCGGCGAGACACTCGCGCCGGCACCGCTGCCGGCGTGGGTGGTGGAGGCGGGCCGCACGGGCGTGCATGCGCCTGAGGGATCCTACGATGCTTCCGGCAAGCGCCTGGTCGGCCGCTCGCAGCTTCCGGTGTATCGGCGTCAGCTGTGGCCCGTGGCACTCGTCGGGGAGCGGCGTGAGCTCGGCGAGACGGTTTATGAGAACGTGGCGGTACGGGCCTTCACCAGCGGCGACGGGGTGCTGGTGGCGTCCCTGAAGACCAAGGCGCACTCGATTTCTCCGGAGGCGCTCGAGGGGTTGAACCAGGCGATCGATCTGGCCGAGTCGCGCTACCGGGCGCTGGTGTTCTGGCAGAGCGAACCGCCGTTTTCCGTCGGCGCCAACCTCGAGGCGCTGCGCCCGGTGCTTGCCGCCGGCGACTGGAAGACGCTCGAGGCGGTGATTGCGCGCTTCCAGAGCACCTCCATGCGCCTGCGTTACAGTCTCATCCCGACCGTGGCGGCGACCCAGGGCTACGTGTTCGGCGGCGGCTGCGAGTTCATGCTGCACTGCGACCGGGTGGTCGCGGCGCTGGAGTCGTACGTCGGTCTGGTCGAGGCCGGCGTCGGGTTGCTGCCCGGGGGCGGAGGCTGCAAGGAGTTCGCGCGCCGCGCGGCGCACGAGAGCCGAGGCGATCTGTTCGCAGCGCTGAAGGACTATTACATGGCGATCGCTACCGCCAAGGTCGCCGGCAGCGGCCTCGAGGCGCGGCGGCTCGGCTTCCTGCGCGACAGCGATCCGGTGGTGTTCAACGCCGATGAGCTGTTGTACGTCGCGAAGCAGCAGGCGCTCGCCCTGGCGGAGTCCGGCTACCGTCCGCCGCTCGCCGGGGCACGCTTCCCGGTGGCCGGGCGCACCGGTGCGGCCTCGATCAAAGCACAGCTGGTCAACCTGCTCGAGGGGCACTTCATCAGTCCCTACGACTTCGAGATCGGCTCGCGCATCGCCGAAGTGATGACCGGCGGGGACGTGGAGGCCGGTACCGAGGTCGATGAGGACTGGCTCCTCGCGCTCGAGCGGCGCCACTTCCTCGCGCTGCTCGGCAACGCGAAGACCCAGGAGCGCATCGTGCACACGCTGAAGACCGGCAAGCCGCTGCGCAATTGAGGCGGTACGGGAGAGTTCTGTCATGACGAAACAGATTCAAGAGGCTTACATCGTTGCCGCCACGCGCACCCCGGTGGGCAAGGCCCCGCGCGGCATGCTGCGCCAGGTGCGCCCCGATGACCTGCTGGTTCACGCTCTGCGTAGCGTCCTGGCGCAGGCGCCGGCGCTGGAGCCGGGCAGCGTTGAGGACGTGGTGGTCGGCTGCGCATTTCCCGAAGCCGAACAGGGCCTGAACGTGGCGCGGGTCGCGGCGCTGCTCGCAGGCCTGCCCGACACGGTGCCCGGCGTAACGGTGAACCGCTACTGTTCCTCGGGCTTGAATGCCGTGCAGATCGCCGCCGACCGCATCCGTCTCGGCGAGGCCGACGTGGTGATCGCGGGCGGCGCGGAATCGATGTCGATGGTGCCCATGATGGGCAACAAGGTGGCGATCAATCCGCAGGTGTTCGCGCACGAAGAGAACTACGCGATCGCCTACGGCATGGGCATCACCGCCGAGAAGGTCGCGCGTCAGTGGAAAGTCTCGCGCGAGGATCAGGATGCGTTCTCCCTCGAATCGCACCGGCGTGCGCTCGCGGCGCGTGCCGCCGGCGGCTTCAGTGCCGAGATCTCCCCGCTCGAGGTGACCTATCGGCACGCGGACCTCGCCCGTGGCGAGGTGCGTCACGAACTCAAGCGCCTCGCCGATGACGAGGGACCGCGGGCCGACAGTTCGCTCGAGGCGCTCGCGAAATTGCGGCCGGTGTTCGATGCCAAGGGCAGTGTCACGGCGGGCAACAGCTCGCAGACTTCCGACGGTGCTGCCGCGGTGCTCCTGGTCTCCGAGACGATGCTCAAGCGGTACAACCTGACGCCGCTCGCCCGTTACGTGACGTTCGCGGTCAAGGGCGTGCCGCCCGAGATCATGGGCATCGGCCCGAAGGAAGCGGTGCCTGCGGCGCTGACGCGCGCAGGCCTGAAGCAGGATGCGCTTCAGTGGATCGAGCTGAATGAGGCCTTCGCTGCGCAGTCGCTCGCCGTGATCCGCGATCTCGGCCTCGATCCGCAACGGGTCAATCCGCACGGTGGAGCCATTGCGCTCGGCCACCCGCTCGGGGCCACCGGAGCGATCCGCACCGCGACGCTGGTGCACGGGATGCGCCACAAGGGGCAGAAGGGCTACGGCATGGTCACGATGTGCATCGGCACGGGCATGGGGGCGGCCGGGATTTTCGAGGTGTACTAGCCAAGCAGCGTCGTGACGCGGCGTGACATGCGCAAAGAGACCGAAGCCCGGACTCTGGTCACCGTCTCTGCGACAAGACCTTGCGCCGTCTGAGAGACTGTTACGCGAGCGAGAACGGCGCGTGACAGAGCAATGCACGCCGCTGGCATTTCATAACGTCCCCAGATGTGTCGGCGGATGGATCGATAGGATTGGCGTGGCCCATCGCGCTCCTGCACCGCCGGTCCGCGGTACAGGAGCGCGATGAGGCGCTCTGTTACCCGCTGAGGTCCTTCGCGAGGCTCCTTGAGGAGCCGACACAGAATCCGCGTCATCGTCAAGCCCAATGCGCGCAGACGCGCGGCGCGTTGGCGCCTGCTCCCTTTCTCGCTGCGCCCCTTCACGCCATGCAGCGCGCGATCGCATTTCAGTCGAGTCGCGCAGAGGCAATGCGAACGGCATCTTGCGCGCTCCAACTCGGACACCGCGTCCGGTCGTCATCTGCATGACACAATTTTGCGGGAGCGTAGCGAGGGCTATCGGCCCCTCGGTTGCTGAGCGAAACTGCCCATGACGACACCGCTTCCAGCACAGCAGACTCGGCCGCGACGCACGTGGTCATGGACCCTGGTCCTCCTGGCGCTCGCGTTGGCGACTGGCGTGTTGCTTGTGAGGCGTGCGCCTGAACTTGCAACGAGGCCCAGTGGGTCCACGTTGGCCGCGCCAGCGGCCCTTCCGGCGCCTGCGATGAACGCAATCGCGCTTCGGCGACACACCGGCACAACGCCCCCAAAGACCCCGCCGAGCACCTTGGTGCCTGCGGGTCACCTCGCTCAGCCCACGTCGCACCGGTGGCCACTGACGGGCAAGAGCCTGCAACGCTACGCACAGGTCACCCGGGCCGGAATGCAGCGCTATGATCGCAACGCCGCGCGGGACACCCCCATCGTGATGGACGTGATTTATGGCAATGTCGCCGCCCTGCAGCGTGCGCTCAGCGCCGGGATCAGCCCGAATCTCCAGGTCCGCACCAACCACGTTCGGTTCGAGAGTTTCAGTTTGCTCACCTTTGCGATTGGGGCCGGTCAGCTGAGCAGTGTCACGGAACTGGTAAACGACGGCGCTTCGGTGGTTTCAAGCAACAGCGCCGCGGACGCGTCGTCGATGAACGCACCGCTGCCCGACGCGGCCGCCGGCGGAGAGACAGCGGTCGTGCGATTTCTGTTGGATCATGGCGCGAATACCGACCAGGTCGACCCCATGGGGAACACGGCTTTGCAAAACGCCGTCGAAGGAGGCTATTACGCCACCGCGAAGCTGCTGCTGGCGCGCGGCGCGAACGTGAACGACGTGCTGCAGCCGGGCGGTACGGTGCCCGCTTATTTGGCCACCGCGACGGGGGCGCAGTACGTGGCCATTCGCAAGCTTCTGATCTCATACGGCGCCCTCCCCTGGAACGACGTGGGGCATCCGCCGCAGGAGCGGTGAGGCGACATCACCGGCGCTCAGTTATAGGGTATCGTGGTCCGGACGCGATGCGATCTGTGAGGGCCTGCGCCGATCGAAGCAAAGTTTCTCGCAAAAGCCATCGCGGTCGTCGCCTCGTTCGCCTCGACAACGAAGATTCTTCTGCTGACGGCTTCGTCGGCGCGCAGGCTCCGTTGGTCGGCCTGGACCGGACGCACCGCGAAGTGCGCGTCGCGACGGTACTCGATGAGAGCGGTGTGCAGATCGCCGTCGAGCGCCCCTACCGCTGCGGCACACGCATGATCACGATCGGCAGTCTGATGCGCGATTTCGGCGATTGGGCAGTTCGGTGACTCCGCGCGCAGACCGGTGGCGAGTCAGGTGTGCCCAGCTGAGGATGCAGCGGCTCGTCCGACGGGCGGTGCGAATCGAGGCGGGCCGCGGGGAGCGCGCGAGCGTTCATCGGTCGGCTCCTGGCGCACACGGTGGAGGAGGGGCTCAGTGTCACGCCGGGGCCGATTGCCGACGAGGCGGATATGCCGCGCAACATGCATCTTGTGCGCTCAGGGGCGGCCCTGCGACACTGTGCTTTCCGTCGCCCGCCCAGGCGCCGCGCAATAGGTGGAGCACACCGTGTCGTCGAACCGATGGGCCTCGCTGTGGAGGCTCGACCCTGCCGTGACGTATCTGAATCATGGCTCCTTCGGCGCCTGCCCCGCGGCAGTGCTGAGCGAACAGTCGCGGTTGCGTGCCGAGATGGAGCGCGAGCCGGTCGATTTTCTCGTCGGCGCGCTGCCCGGGCTGCTCGAGCAGGCGCGCGCGGCGCTGGCGGAATTCCTCAGCGCCGATCCAGGCAACCTGGTGTTCGTCCACAATGCCACCACTGCGGTCAACGCGGTCCTGCGCTCCCTGGCGCCAGGCTCGGGCGATGAACTGCTGCTGACCAGTCAGACGTACGGCGCGTGCCGCAAGAGTGCGGAATTCGTCGCCGCGCGCGCCGGCGCGCGGATCGTCACCGTACCCTTGCCCTTTCCCGTCCGCGATGCCGCCGAGATCATCGAAGCGGTGCTGGCAGCGGTCACGCCACGCACCCGCATCGCGCTACTCGATCACGTGACGAGCCCGACTGCACTGGTCATGCCGATCGAGCGGCTGGTGAGCGAACTCGAGGCGCGCGGGGTCATGACCCTCGTCGATGGCGCTCACGCCCCGGGCATGGTGCCGCTCGATCTGCGCAACCTGGGCGCGTCCTTCTATACCGGCAATGCGCACAAGTGGCTGTGTGCGCCGAAGGGGGCGGCGTTCCTGCACGTGCGCGCCGATCGGCATGCGCAGGTGCACCCGACAGTCATCAGCCACGGGTACGGCGGCGGGTTGCAGGCGGAGTTCGACTGGACCGGGACTGCCGATCCCTCGCCGTGGCTGTGCATCCCCGTGGCGCTGCGCCACCTCGGCGCACAGCTGCCCGGGGGATGGCCGGAACTGATGGCACGCAACCATGCGCTTGCGCTCGAGGCGCGCGCACTGCTGCTCGAGGCGCTCGAGCTGCCCGCGCCGTGTCCGGCGCAGATGATCGGCTCGATGGCCTCGGTGCTGCTGCCGACTGCGGGGCGGGGCGCTGCGGCCGAGGGGCTCGACTGCCCGCAGTTGCACGACTGGTTCCGTGCGCGCGGCATCGAGACCTGGCTGTTCCCGGAGCCTGCACCGCTGCTGCGCATCTCGGCACAGCTGTACAACGAACGCGGGCAGTTCGAGCGTCTCGCCGAGCAGGTGCGGGAGTGTTTCCGTGGCCGGTGAGCCGCCGGCCATCGAAGCGCGGCTTTCGACCTTCGACACCGCGATGGTGGTGTTCAGTCTGGTGGTCGGCATCGGCATCTTCCGCACCCCGGCCATCGTGGCGCGCGCCGCCGGCAGCACCGGTTTGTTCTTCGCCGCGTGGCTGCTCGCCGGCGCGGTCAGCCTGGTCGGGGCGTTTGTGTTTGCGGAGATCGGCGCCCGCCATCCGCGTGCCGGCGGTTACTACCGAGTCGTCGCAGACTGTTATCACCCGGCGTTCGCATTCATGCTCAACTGGTCACAGACGCTCATGCAGGGCGCGGGCGCGGCGGGCGTGGCGTTTATCGGTGCGGACTACCTGGCCCCGATTCTGCTGCCGGCGGAGGAGGTCACGGCGCACGCGAGGCTGGTGCTGGCGTGTGCGAGCATGCTGGTGCTGCTGGCGCTGAATTACCGTGGCGTGCGCATGGGCGCGCGGGCCCAGAATGTCCTGTCGGTGCTGAAGATCGTATTGATGGCCGCGCTCGTGATCTGCGCGTTCGTGCTCGGCGCCCGCAGCGCCCACGGCGCACCGTCACCCGCGGTGCCCTTGGTGGTGCACGGTTCCCCGGGACTGCATCTCGCCACGGCGCTGGTGCCGTGCTTCTACGCCTACGGCGGCTACCACCTGACGATGAACCTCGGGGCGGATCTGAAGAACGCTCAGCGGCGCTTCCCGCTGGCGATCGCCTCCGGGGTGCTGACGGTGGTGGCCTTGTATCTGCTGCTGAACCTCGCCTACCAGCGCGTTCTCGGCACGGCGGGCGTCGCCGCCGCTCCCCTGGTCGCCGCGGCGCTCACCGGCGCGCTGTTCGGTCCGGCCGGCCGTGCGGTCGTGTCGGTGGTGGTGTTTCTGTCGGCGGCCGGGTTCGTCAATGCGACCATCGTGCACATGCCGCGCACGTTCTACGCCATGGCCGAGGACGGTGCGCTGCCTGCGGCCTTCATGCGCGTCAATCCGCGCACCCAGGCGCAGGAGGCGGGGCTCGTGTTCTTCGGGCTGACGATGCTGGTGCCGGCGCTGCTACTCGGCTCGTTCGCCAAGCTGCTCGATTACGTCATTCTGGTCGACACGGTGACGCTTGCCGTGGTGGCCTCGACGCTGTTCGTGCTGCGGCGCCGGGCGGGCGGTGGGGCGGGGTTTGCGATGTGGGGCTATCCGCTGCTGCCGGCGTTCTACATTCTGTGTCTGCTCGCCGTGGCGGTGCGCGTTGCGGCACTGCAGCCGGCGCTCGCACTCGCCGGCGGAGTGATCCTGCTGACCGGGTGGCCGCTCTTCCGGTTCGGCCGGCGGCTGTTCGGTGCGGCGGTTTGAACGGATTTACGCGAGCGGCAGCTGCGTGGTGAATTTCTTCGTGCGCAGCACGAAGCTCGTGTTGACCGAGCGGACTGCCGCGAGCTGCAGCAGGTGTGTGGAGAGAAAGTGCTCGTACGCCTCCATGCTCGCGGCGACGATGCGCAGCAGATAATCGTTGGTGCCGCTCATCGAGTGGCATTCGAGCACTTCGGGCCGGTCGCGCACCAGCCGGTCGAAGGCCGCGACGGTCTCGGTGTGGTGATTCTCGAGCGACACCTGTGCATAGGCCTGGACCGGCAG
>JAKADE010000050.1 GCA_021820785.1 Pseudomonadota bacterium | reverse complement strand
GCCGGTGTTCGTCTCGCAACCGCACGCGCCGCGGTGCTCGAGGTTGCGCAGCAGCTGGATGCCCTGCTCGAGGATGCGGTGGGATTTGCGACCCTTGATGTCGACCACGAAGCCCACGCCGCAGGCATCGTGCTCGAACCACGGATCGTAGAGCCCCTGCTTGCCGGGGGCACCCTGGGGGCGGCGCGTGGCACCCGGTGCGACCCGGGGCGTGCGCGCCACAGCGCTGCGGCGCTGATGTCGCATGATCGGCCTCATTGGTTGGTTGATCCGGTCGAAGCCGCCCGATGCGGCCTCTCGCCGGAGTGTCCCGCCACCCGCCCCGTACGAACGGACGGTCTGCGCGGTCGGCACGGGGGCCGCCACGCCGGCCGCCCGCCGACACGGCGAGCTACAGGGCAACGTTCGCGGGTGCGCGCTCCATCGCACCGGCGGCCACCCCTGGGGTCAGGGGCATGCGTATCGCCGGTGGCTCCCGCATGACTCAAGATGAATGAGGCGGATCGCGCCGCGCCCCGTCGCTCTCACAGTGAGGGAGCCGGGCAGCGGAAACGGTCTAGACCGCCAATATGACCCCGATCATATCCGTCTGTGTCTGCGGGTCAATGCCGCCGGGGCCGATTTCGGCGGTTTGAGGAAAATTTATTTCCCGACTGCCGCGCACTAGACGCCGGCCGGCGCGGACTCCGGGCGCGCCGCGATGGCCCGCTCCATGATCAGCCGCTGTGTCGGGTAGGCGAACTCCACCCCCAGCCGCGCGAATTCCCGGTGCAGCTTCAGGTGGATCTCCTGCTGGATATCCATGTGGCGCGTGTAATCCGCGTTCAGCACGTAGTACACCGTCTCGAAGTCGAGCGACACGGCGCCGTGCGCCGAGAAGTGGCTGCGGCCGAAGCGGGTGTCGGGAGTCGCCTCGATGATGGCGCGGATGATGCCCGGGATCTGCTCGAGCATCTGCAGCGGCGTCTCGTACGTGACGCCAACGGTGAACAGCACCCGCCGCTCGACCATGCGCCCGTAGTTGCGCAGCCGGCTCTTCAGCAGGTCGGCATTGGAGATCACGATTTCCTCGCCGCCGACGCTCTGCAGGCGCGTGCTCTTGATGCCGATGTGCTCGACGGTGCCGGTGAAGGTGTCAACCGAGACGGAGTCGCCGACGAAAAACGGCTTGTCGAACGTGATCGAGAGCGACGCGAACAGGTCCCCGAGGATGTTCTGCAGGGCGAGTGCGACCGCCACGCCGCCGACGCCGAGCCCGGCGACCAGGGTGGTGATGTTCACCCCCAGGTTCTCCAGCGCCATCAGGACCACCATCATCCAGACCACTCCCTTGACGATGAAGGCAATCACCGCGAGGGAACTGGCGGCCGCACGGTCATCGTCCCCATGGCTCCGGCGGCTGCGCTCGAGCCACCAGTTCACCGCGACGCTCCCCCATACCCCGAGCTGCCAGAACGATACGAGCGTGACGGCCGAGTCGATCACCTCGCGCCCGCGCGGCGGCAGGTGCAGGAACTGCAGGCCGGCGAAGAGCGACACGACCACCAGGAAGAACTTCGCGGTGCGGCTCACCAGCTCGAAGGCGAGTTCCATCACGTCGGTGCGCCCGGCGGCATGCGCGCGCCGGAAGTAATGCGCCGCGATGCGCCGCGCGAGCAGAGTCGCCCCGAGCAGGACCAGCGCGGTGGCCGCGCCCTGGAGCAGGTCGAGCGGTGCGCTGCGCAGGATGGGCAGCAGGATGAGCATGTGCAGGTGTTTCACGGCAGTAGAGTAACGCAACTGTCGATTCTGGCAACGCGGGCCGCCGGGACGTTGTGTGCCGCAGGCCGGCGGGCTACCCTTGCGCTCTTGAGGTGCGCACCGCGCCGCGCGCAGTTGGGTTGTCCGCTTGCCAGCACATTCTCCCCGAAAAGTCGCGCGCCGCCCCGGTGCCGCGCGCGCAGCCGCCGAATTGCGCGCACTGCAGGATCTGCGCACCGTGGTCGGTTCTGCCCGTCAGCACGATGCGCGCGTCCGGCGGGCCGCCGGGATCTCCGGCTCGCAGCTCTGGGCGCTCGACGAAGTGGCGCATGCCGCGGGGATCACCGTCAATGAACTCGCCGCGCATCTGGCGCTGCACCAGACGACTGCAAGCAACCTCGTCAATGCGCTCGTGGCGCGCCGGCTGATCCGCCGCGTGCGCGACCGCGCCGATCAGCGCATCGTGCATCTGCACGTCACCGCCGAAGGCGCCCGTCTGCTCGCACGCGCCCCGCAGCCGAGCAGCGGCCTGCTGGTCGATGCGCTGCGGCGGCTCGCGGTGCGCGATCTGGACAAACTCTCGCGCAGTCTTGCGCTGCTGCTCGGCGAGATGCGCCAGGCCGCGCCGGCGACCGCCGGCGAATTCTTCATCGCCGAGTAAGTCCGGCTGCGCCCGCGGCTGCGCTGCCGTCTTTTATCTTAATACATTCGGACAAATGTATTAAGATGAGGGCTCGCGCGCGACCCGAGGGAACGGTCGGCGTCTCATCCCACAGACGATCGGCGCCGGCACCGCACGATTGCCGAGGAGAACCTCATGCCGCAGTACGCCACGCTTAACGCCTCGAAGGCCAACTTCGACAACATTTACGATCAGCCCGATCCGCGCGGGTATTTCTCTGTGCTCGGTGCGCTCGATTACATGATCCCGGACGTCGCTCAGCCGATCATCCGCCAGATCCTGCGGGCGCGGGAGCGGCGTTCTGGTGTGCCGCCCACGGTGCTCGACGTCGGCTGCTCATACGGCATCAATGCCGCGGTGCACCGTTTCCCGCTCACGTTCCGCCGGTTGCGTCAGCGCTATGCCAGTTCGGACATGGCAGCCGTGGAGCCGGAGGATCTGGCCCGGCTCGATCGCAACTATTACGGCAGCTGGCCGCACCTCGGCGGCGCGCGCTTCGTCGGGCTCGACGTGTCGGCACCCGCGGTGCGTTACGCGGTTTCTGTCGGACTGCTCGACGCCGGAGTCATCGCCAACTTCGAGCTCGGCGCGCCGGCGCCTAGGGACCGCGAGACGCTGTGCGGCGTCGACGTCGTGCTGTCCACCGGCTGCGTCGGTTACGTCAGCGAGCGCACGTTTGCGGCGGTGCTGGAAGCAACCGAGCGTGCGCCGTGGATCGTCTCGTTCGTGCTGCGCATGTTTCCGTACGAGAAGATCGCCGCGACGCTCGGCGAGCACGGGCTGGTGACCGAGAAGCTCGCGGGTGCGACTTTCGTGCAGCGCCGCTTCCGCGACCTGAATGAATTCAGCAGCTGCCTCGCGACGCTCGAGGGGCTCGGCCTCGAGACCGGCGGGCTCGAGGCCGAGGGCTGTTTCCATGCGGAGCTGTTCGTGTCGCGGCCGAGGGCCGACGTCGAGGCGCTGCCGCTCGGCAGGATGGTGACGGTGGCGAGCGGCCGTTCGCGTACCGTGGGAACGCGCTACGTGCGGGTCGGGCGCGGCACCGAGGCGCACGTGCTGCGGGTCCCGGCCTGAGGCGGGCGGCGCGGGCCGTCTCACTCCTCGGCGGCAGCCCCGACGGCGATCCACGCCAGGTCGCGATGTGAGACTGATTCGAGCTTGAACGCGCGGGCCGCGGCGGCCATGCGCGTCAGTGCCTGGCCCATGGGCATCAGCGGTGCGGCGTCTGCTTTGCGCGGCTTCAGCCACCGCACGGGGTTGATGCGGGCGACCACGTAGTTGCGCAGGTACGGGGAGCGGAAGCCGCGCGCCTGCAGTCCGGCGACGATCTGCTTGACCTGCGCGTCGATGCCGAGCAGCCGGGCGGCGTAATCTTCCCGTTCCCGCAGGCTGCGCGCGAGCGGCCGGTCGCTGAAGCGTTCCACCTTGCGCAGAAAGGCGCTGTAGGCGCCGCCGGCGAATCGCCCGGAAGTCTCGTACAGCACCCCGAGCGTGAGCAGCTCGGGGGCCTCGAACTGCTCGGCCCAGCGCTGCTCGCTGCCGCGCTCGCGGGCCGCCGCGAGACTGCGGGCCATGCGGATCACTTCCAGGCTGCGGTCGCGCAGGTTGTGTGCCTTCTCGGTGTTCAGCGCGAGGATGCGGTAGGCCAGAGCGGGGTCGGGCGAGATCAACACCGTGACCTGGCGCAGCCCGAGCAGCTTCGCCGCCGCCAGCCGATGGCGGCCATTGGGCGTCCACAGCCGCCCCTCCTCGCCGCGCACGACGATCAGCGGATCGAGAAACGCGCCGGACTCCCCGATGCGCCGCGCCAGACGCTGGGTATGCGTCGGGGAGAGATCCCGCTGGAAAGGTGTGGGCTGCAGGGCGCCGAGCGGCACGGTGGCGAGCAGCAGCGGCCGGCCGCTGAGCGGTTCGCGGTAGGCGCCGACCGGGGCGCCCGAGAGCGAGCGCACCAGCGCGCTGAGCTCGGCAATCTCGGGGCTCTCGAGCGTGAGGGCCGTTTCGGCCCCGTTCAGGCCGCGCGCCTCTTTGCCAGGCGCCAGTGTGCCGCGGCGGCGCGCGGGGGCGCGTTTGCCGCGAGCGGCGCGGCCGCGCGGCGCGGGAGACTTCTTGCGGGCAGCCATGCCGATACGGTGCACGGGCGCAGGCGCCGAGTAAAGGGCCGCATGCGAGAATGACGGGCCCTCCTCACAAGTAGACGCATGGATATTGGAGCTGACGTGGACCGTGACTCGCGGACGCTGCCGGCGCAGCGCCGGGACCGCGACGGTCGAACGCATATCGACCTGCGGGCGGTGTGGGCGCTGGCCCTGCCGCTGATGGTCAACAGCGCCGTTCAGGTCGTCCTGAACCTCACCGACATGTGGTTCATCGGCCATATTTCCACCGCGGCGCTGGCGGCCGTCGGTGCGGTGCAATGGCTGATTCTCGGGGTGCTCCTGGTGCTCGGCGGTTCGAGCATGGCAGTGCAGACGCTGGCCTCGCACGCCCACGGCGCGCGCCGCTTCCGCTGCGCCGCGCAAGCAGCATGGACCGCGTTGTGGCTGACGCTGTGGATCACTCCGGTGTGCGTCGCACTCGGGTTCGCGGGGCACTGGCTGCTGCTGCCGTTCGGCTTCGCGCCACGCATCGCCCGGCTCGCCGGTCAGTTCTGGTTGCCGCGCATCGGTGGCGCCTGCTTCGCGGTGGCGGCCTGGGCCATGATGGGCTTCTTCAACGGCATCGGCCGCACCCGCGTCAGCTTCGGGGTGGCCGCCGCGGCGGCCATCGCCAACGGACTGTTCAACGAGCTGTTCATTTTCCACTTCGGCTGGGGCGTCGCAGGGTCCGCGTGGGCCAGCAACGCGGCGCAGGCCGTGGGATTCCTGTTTGGGTTCGTACTGTTCCTGCGCGCCCCGATCCGCAGCGCGTTCCGTTCCCATCTCACCTGGCGGCCCCGCTGGCACAGCGTGCGCCGCCAGTTGCGGCTCGGGATCCCGCTCGGACTGATGCCGGCAGCGGATGTGATCGGCTTTGCCGTCTTTCAGATGATGCAGGTGCGCTACGGCATGGTGGACGGTGCCGCGACGCAGATGGTGACCGTGCTCACGTCCATGGCCTACATGCCCGGGATCGGGATCGCGACCGCTGCGGCAACGCTGGTCGGCCAGTCGATCGGCGCCGGGGATCGGGCCTGGGCGTTTCGTCTCGGCACCCGCGTGATCCTGCTCGCGGCGCTGCTGATGGGCGGAATCGGTCTGGTGCTGGCGGCCGCGGGGCCGTGGCTGCTGCCCCTGTTCGCCGCGGCGCGCGACCCGCACGCGGCTGCGGCCGTGCAGCTTGGGACGCAGTTGCTGTGGCTCGCGGCCGGCTACCAGTTCTTCGATGGCCTGAACCTCGGCAGCAGCATGTGCCTGCGTGGGGCCGGCGATGTCCGGGTACCCGCGGCACTGATCTTTCCGGTCTGCTGGCTGGTCTTTCTGCCGCTCGCCCACGCCTTCACGTTCGCTCCGGGACAGGGCTGGTTCCACTTTCTGCCGCAGTTCGGCTGGGGCGCTCGGGGTGGCTGGAGTGCCGTGATCATTTATGTGGTGCTGCTCGGCACCTCGCTGTTCCTGCGCTGGCGGTCTCGCGCGTGGGAGCGCATCCGCCTTTGAATCGCCGAGTCCGGCGTGACCGAGGCCCAGATTGACAGCGCTGTCATGCCGTGTATTCTCCCCCGTCACGCCGCCCCGAAGGGCGGGATCCATAGGGCGGGCGGCAGCACATGATGAGAACCGGATCGGATCGGGGCGTCGCTCGCCGGGTACGCGGTGCACGGCTCGCCGCCGGCATCGGTCTCGTGCTCGGCGCGGGCGGCATCGTGAGCGTCACCGCGGCCGAGGCTGTGGTGCATCCGGAGCGCTGGCCGGTGCTCTATCCGGCCCAGAGGGACAGCGCGGCGCTCGAACGTCGGGTCGAGCGGATCCTCTCGCAGTTGACGCTGCGCCAGAAGGTGGGCCAGCTGATCCAGGCCGATATCAGCGGCATCCGGCCCCGGGACCTGCTGCGCTGGCCGGTCGGGGCCATCCTCAACGGCGGCAATTCCAAACCGGACGGCGCGGTCACCGCCCCGCCGCAGGCCTGGCTGTCGCTCGCGAACCGGTTCTACCGTGATTCGATGCGCGTTCCGGGCGTGAAGCGCCCCATCCCGGTGATGTGGGGCATGGATGCCGTGCACGGCGCGAACGACATCTACGGTGCCACCGTCTTTCCGCAGAACGTCGCGCTGGGCGCGGCGGACGACCCGGCGCTGGTGCGGCGCATCGGACGGGCCACGGCCGAGGAGGTGCGTGCAGTGGGGCTCGATTGGACGTTTGGGCCGACCGTGGCGGTCGTGAGCGACATGCGCTGGGGGCGCACCTACGAGAGTTACTCGCAGGACCCGCACCGCGTCGCCGCGCTGACCCGTGCCATGGTGCTCGGACTGCAGGGCGCGCCGAACACGGTCCACTTCCTCGATGCCGAACACGTGCTCGCCACACCGAAGCATTTCATCGGCGACGGCGGCACCGATGGCGTCGATCAGGGCGACAACCGCGAGAGCGAGTGGCAGCTCATTCACCGCGACGCAGCTGGCTACGAGGCGGCAATCGGTGCCGGCGCGCAGGTCATCATGGCGAGCTTCTCGAGCTGGCAGGGCGAGAAGATGCTCGCCAACTACGGGCTGCTGACCTCGGTGCTCAAGCGCCGGTGGCACTTCGACGGGTTTGTGATCGGTGACTGGAATGCCCAGGGGCAGGTGCCCGGCTGCACGGACGTTCGCTGCGCGCGGGCGGTGAACGCGGGCCTGGACATGTTCATGGCGCCTGATGACTGGAAGGCGCTGTTCAAAAACACGCTCGCCGAGGTGCGTTCGGGGCAGATCCCGCGCCGCCGGCTCGATGCGGCCGTGCGGCGCATCCTGCGCGTCAAGCTGCGCGATCGCCTCTGGGTCGAAGGGCCGCCGGCGCAGCGCAGGCTCGCCGGCCGGTTCGGTCTGCTCGGCGACGCGGCGCATCGGGCGCTCGCCCGCCAAGCGGTGCGCGAGTCGCTGGTATTGCTGAAGAACGATCAGCATCTGCTGCCGCTCGCACCCCATGAGCGCGTGCTCGTGGCGGGCGACGGCGCCAACAACATTCCGATGCAATGCGGCGGCTGGACCCTGACCTGGCAAGGCACGGACACGACCAACGCGGACTTCCCGCACGGCGAGTCGATCTGGCAGGGGATCCAGTCGACGGTGCGCGCCGCCGGCGGTTCGGCGACCTTGAGCATCGACGGTCACTATCGGCGCCGTCCCGACGTGGCGATCGTCGTCTACGGCGAGCATCCCTATGCGGAATTCGAGGGCGACGTACACGATCTGGCCTTCAGCGGTGCGGCGGCGGCGCGCGATCTGCGCCTGCTGCAGCGTCTGCGTGCCGCACACATCCCGGTCGTGTCCGTGTTCCTCTCCGGCCGTCCGCTGTGGGTCAACCCGCAGCTCGATGCGTCCACGGCGTTCGTCGCGGCCTGGCTGCCCGGATCGCAGGGCGAGGGTGTCGCCGATGTCCTATTCCGCAAACCCGACGGGCAGATCCGTTACGACTTCCACGGCACGCTCCCGTTTGCGTGGCCGCGCACGCCGCTGCAGTTCGGACTCGACGTGCCGGGCAGGCCGCTGTTCCCGTTCGGCTATGGCCTTCGCGATGCTTCGGACGGGAACCTCCGGCAGCTGTCGGTCCGCAGCGCGGTGGCGCTCGCCCCCTCGGTCAATACGGGCCGCTTCTTCTCCGCCGGGCACAGTGGTGCCGGGTGGCACTGGGCCGTGCTGCGCGGCGGCACGCCGGAGCGCATCCCCCACGGTGTTGGCCAGGGTGCCGCCGGCGCCGTGACTCTGAGCGCATTGGACTGGCGGCGTCAGGAGGACGCGCGCCGATTGAGCTGGACGGGCGCCACCGCTGCCGCAGTGGCGTTGACGGGTCCGATGCCGATCAATCTCACACGTCAGGCCAACGGTCAGATGGTGCTTGCGCTGCACTACCGGCTCGAGCGGCGGCCAGCTTCGGCCGTGACGCTGAGTATGGCGTGCGGTGCTCACTGCTCGGGCGTCGTTTCGCTCACGACCGTGTTGCGGCATGCGCCGGTGGGGCGTTGGCAGCAGTTGCGTGTTCCGCTCTCCTGCTTCGCTCGCGCGGGCGCCAACATGAGTCGCATCGATACGCCGTTCGCGCTGCGTTCCGCGGGACGGCTCGCCCTTGCGGTGGCCGACATCCGGCTGCAATCCGACACAACCGGTGCGCTTGCCTGTCCGCGCTGAGGCGCGCGGTGCAGCGCCGTGTTTCCTCTGCCGGTGCCGTGACGACAGCCCACACATCCCCCCCGATGTGACTGGCGTCGCGGCAACCGGCGCTTCCTTCCGGGGCGCCGTTGATGCGCCAGGTGCGGCTCGCTATGCTGCCAAACGTCGGCGCGGCAGTTCGCGCCGGGGACGTGAGGCTGCATTGTCCATCTCATCCCGCACTCTGCGCCGGCTGGCGCTCGCGGCAGCATCCGCGAGACGGTTTCGATGAGCTCGGCCGCACGCGCCGAGACCGAGCGTACCTACCAACAGTTGCGCCGCTGGCTGGTTCAGGAGGCGTATCCGCGCTGGACGTCCTCGGGATGGGATCGCGCCGGCGGCGGATTCTACGAGCGGCTCGGCGCACACGGGCCCGTCGTGACCGATGCGCGCCGCGCGCGGGTGCAGTTCCGGCAGATTTTCGCCTTTGCGCGCGCCGCGGCATTTGGCTGGCATGAGCACGTCCGAGAGCGAGTCATTGATGGCCTGGTTCATGTCTATGCGCGGTATCGGCGCTCCGATGGCCTGATGCGCACGCTGCTCGGCCCCGACGGCACGGTGCGCGAGGAGCGCGCACTGCTCTATGACCAGGCGTTCGCGCTGCTCGCACTTGCCGAAGCGCATCGTCTCCTCGGCCCCGCCGCGGGCTGCGCTCAGCGGGCGACGGAGCTCCTCGAGGCGCTGATGCGCCGGCTCGGCGGCACCCCCGGCTTGCGCGCAGACACCGAGACCGCCCTGAACGCGCCCTGTCTGGCCAACCCGCACATGCATCTGCTGGAGGCGATGCTCGCCTGGCGTGATCTCGATCCATCACCGCGGTGGAGCGGGCTGGCCGAGCGCATCGTGGAGCTCGCCCTCGGGAGCTGGATCGACCCGGGGAGCGGGGCGTTGCGCGAGGCGTTCGTGCGGAAGGCCGGCGGGGCGCTGGTGCGCTCGGGAGAGGTCGAGCCGGGGCATCTGTTCGAATGGGCCGCTCTGCTGCTGCGCTTCGATGCGGCCCGCGCGCCGGTGCGAGCCGCTGCGCTGCGTCTGACGCAGATCGCCGAGCAGCACGGTGTGCACGACGGTTTCGCCGTGAACGCGCTGAATGCGGATCTGTCAGTGCACGATCCTGATGCCCGACTGTGGCCGCAGACCGAGCGGATCAAGACGCTGGCGCGGCTGGCGAGTCTGGCTCACGGTGAGAGTCTCTGGTCGTCCGTGGACCAGGCGATCGGCGCGCTGCGGGCGTATTTTCTGCCGGCGTCCGGCTTATGGCTCGATCGGCGCCTGCCGGACGGTGCGTTCGTCGAGGAGCCGTCGCCGGCGAGCAGTTTCTATCACATCATCGAGGCGGTGAGCACGCTCGAGGACGTGTTCGCCGCGCGTTGAGATGCGGGTCGCTCAGGGCGTGTCGGCGGGCGCTGCGGCGATCGAGCCGCGCAGGATCACCTGCAGATCCAGATGCGCTCGCGGCATCGGCTGCGGCCAGCCGCGCCGGTGCGGTTTGTGCTGGATGATGAGGTCGGCGGCGACACGACCCATCGATCGCACCGGCTGGCGGACCGTGGAGAGTTGCGGCCAGATCATGGTCGCCACCGGTGCGTCGTCGAAACCCACGATCGACAGTTGCTGCGGCAGCGCGATATCCATCTGTCGCGCAACGCACACGGCGGCCGCGCCCATGTCGTCATTGCTGGCGAAGATGGCCGTCGGACGCCCGGCGCTCGAGAGGATGCGGCGGGCGCACGCCAGGCCGTCGGCGAACTCGAAGTTGCCCGTCTGCACGAGCTTCGGATCGACGATGAGTCCGTGCGCCTGCATCGCATCGGCGAAACCGAGGTAGCGTTGCTCGGTAGCGCGGTGGCCGGCGCGCCCGAGCATGAAGCCGATGCGGCGGTGTCCGCGCTCGATCAGTTCATTCGTGAGCTGCTGCGCCGCAGCCCGATCATCGGTGTCGACCGACGGCGCATCGTCCTGGCGGTGCATCGGCGCGATGTGCACCGCCGGGATGCCCGCCGCGGCGAGTGTTGCGCGCACTTCGGACAGATCGCTCAGCGGTGGCAGCAGGATCACCCCTTCGAGGCGCAGCTGGCGGATCAGCGTGCTCACTTTGCGCGCCAGGTCAGGGTCGGCCGCTTCCAGCGGTTCGACCATCAGGTGCAGGTTCGACTCGCGACAGCGCTGCACGGCGCCAGTCTGGAATTCGCTCAGGTAGTCCCCGGGGTTGTCGTAGAACAGCCCGATCAGGAACGAGCGCGCACCGGCTAGTCCGCGCGCCGCGAGGTTGGGTTGATAGTCGAGTTTCTCGATCGCCGCCAACACCCGCTCACGGGTTTCGCTGCGCACGCCGCGCTCGTTGTTGATGACGCGCGAAACGGTCTTGGCCGAGACGCCGGCCTGCTCCGCGACGATCTCGATCGTCGCGGCTTCGCGTGTGGGGGCGGGGGATCGACGCATCGCGCTACAATAAATGAATTGTCAACGCTGTCAATCGGCGTGACGCCCCGCAACGAGCAGCCGCTGCACGCGGCGGCGCACGTTGCTGTTGGCGCCGGGCTGCCCCTCAGACGACTTTCGAATAGCGCGGTGGTGCGGCGGTCTGCTCGGCGGCCCGCAGATAGCGGTCGAAGCACATCGCGAGCAGGCGCAGCAACAGCTGACCGCGCTCCGTGGCCTCGATCGCCTGCGGTCCGATCTCGATCAGCCCGTCCGCCTCGAGCGCCTGCAGCTGCGCCTGCGCATCGGCGAAATATCGGTTGAACTCGATGCCATGGCGCGCCTGCACCGCTGCGATGTCGATGCGTCCCTGACACATCACGCTCTGGATCACGTCGGCACGCAACAGGTCGTCGGCCTCGAGCGCGAGCCCGCGCCACACGGGCAGGCGACCGGCATCGACGGCCGCTTCCCAGCCGGGCAGGTCGCGGTGGTTCTGGCTGAAGCTCGCCCCGATGTGGCTGATCGCGCTGACGCCGAGTCCGAGCAGGTCGCA
>JAKADE010000049.1 GCA_021820785.1 Pseudomonadota bacterium | reverse complement strand
CTACGGCATGGGCTCGTATTTCGGTCCGGATTACACTGCGAGCAATCTGGTCAAGCTGGCCACCCTCACCGAGGATGCGCTCGCCGCGGAACGCTACCGCCAGCCTTTCGCCGCCCTGTCCGCCGGCCGGCAGTTCGAGGTCAGGACCGCCATGCAGCAGATGCTGCAGGGACTCAACCTGACCGAACCGCTCGTGTCGGTCCCCACGCCGCTCGCGCAGGCGATCACGACGCTGCGCACCCGGATCGCTGCGCGTCTTCTGACCTCGGATGAGGCCAGAGGCTGGACACGCGCACACAGTCTCGATCCGACCACGGCGGCGCAGACGGCCGACTTTCTGATCTATTCGTCGATCACCACGGTCGCGCGCCGTCCGGACGGCGTTGCCTCGTGGACGCAGAACTGGCCCTATGAGCCGCTGGTCGGCAACACTCCGACGACGAGTACGTTCATCTGGACCTGGGTCAGTTTCGCGTTCACGTTCTTCGCATTCGGCGCCGTGATCTTCGTGTACGAGCGCTATATCCACAGCGCCGACACCGGGATCATGGAGCCGCCGCTGACCTTCGGCGCACTCACGCCGAGTCAGCGGCGCATCGGGAAGTACTTCCTGGTCGTTGCCGGCGTGCTGCTGCTGCAGATCGCGACCGGCACCCTGATGGCCCACTACTACTCCGACCGCACCGGCTTCTATGGCATTCCGGTCGACCGCTTCCTGCCATTCAATTTCGCGCGCGACGTCCACATCCAGTCCCCGATCGTGTGGATCGGATTGTCCTGGATCGGCGCCGGGCTGTTTCTCGCCCCCCTCATCGGCCGCTCGGAGCCGAAAGGCCAGGCGTGGCTGGTCGATGCGCTCTTCTGGGTCACGGTGTTCATCGTCGTCGGCGCGCTGGCGGGCAACTATCTGGACATCATGGGCGATATGCACAAGGGATGGTTCTGGTTCGGGCAGCAGGGACTGTCGTACATTCAGCTCGGCCGAGCCTGGCAGATCGGATTCTTCGCCGGCCTGGCGATCTGGAGCGTGCTGATGTTCCGGGCGCTGTGGCCGAATCGCCAGGCGGCCCGCGGCGCGCTGCGGGCATTCTGGTCCGGGCGGATCCGACTCGAGCACCTGCTGTGGGCGTCGACTGCGAACATTGCGCTGCTGTACGCGTTCGGGATGATCCCGCTCACCGGCATCGAGAAATCCTTCACCATCACCGATTTCTGGCGCTGGTGGGTGGTGCACCTGTGGGTCGAGCAGTCGTTCGAGTTCTTCGCCGCGACCGTGAGCGCGTACCTGCTAATGGCCACCGGGCTGGTCTCGCGGCAGCTCTCCGAGCGGGCCGTGTACCTGGAATTGATCCTGATCTTCCTCGGCGGCGTACTCGGCACCGGCCATCACATGTACTGGGTCGGAGAGCCAGGTCTGTGGGTGGCCGTCGGCTCGATGTTCTCCTTCATCGAAGTGCTGCCGCTGCTGCTGCTGGTGATCGAGGCGCTGCAGCAGCACCGGCTGATCCGGGCCGCGGGTCAGTTTCCATACGGCCTGGCGTATCTGTACGTCATGGGCGCGGCATTCTGGAACTTCGTCGGCGCCGGAGTGTTCGGCGGCGGTACCCTCAACGCCCCGCTGGTCAACTACTATGAGCACGGCACGTTCCTGACACTGAACCACGCACACACCGCACTGTTCGGTGCGTTCGGCTTGCTCGGCATCGGGCTGATCTACTTCTGCCTGCGCTATGCGGCGGGTGCCGAGGACCCCTTCAGTGAGCGGGCCGGGCGCTGGGCGTTCTGGCTGTACAACGGCGGACTGGCGCTGTGGATCGTGTTCAATTTCTTTCCGATCGGCTGGCCGCAGCTCGCTGCGGTCTATGAACACGGGTACGCCTATGCACGCAGCCAGGCGTTCTATGACACCACCACGTTCTGGCAGTGGATGCGCATGCCCGGGGACATCGTCTTCGCCGCGGGCGCACTGCTGATGTCCTGGGACTTTCTGATCAAGCTGCGCCCGCTCCTCGGACGCCGTCCGGTATCCCGGCGCGGCGCCTCGGTCCTCGCCCACCAGCCGCAGCAGGAGGCACGGTGAACGCTCCGCGCGCGCTGGGTGGTGCCGGACACCCCGTCCTTTCCTATGCCTTCCGGCCCTTCTTCCTCGCCGCGGCACTGTGGGCGGCGGTCGCCATCGGGCTGTGGATCGGCATGCTCACCACGGGGCTGTCCCTGCCGAGCCGGTTCGATCCGCTCGACTGGCACATTCACGCGATGCTGTTCGGGTTCGTGCCGGCGGCGATCGCGGGCTTCCTGCTCACGGCCCAGGCGAACTGGACGGGGCGCGAGCCGGTGAGCGGCGCGCCGCTCGCCCTGCTCGTGATCCTCTGGATCCTCGCGCGTCTCGTCCAGCTCATCGGCGCCTGGCTTCCCGTCGGGGTCGTCATCGGGACGGATCTCGCCTTTCCGATCGCACTCACCGGCACGGTGGCCCACGAGCTGATCGCGGCCCGCAACCGGCGCAACTATCCGATGATCGTGCCCCTCGTCGTGCTCACCGTGGCACAGCTGTTGATGGATCTCGCCGCTGAGGGCGGCTTCCCGTCGCTCGCCGGCTATGGCTGGCGGCTCGGGCTCGCCGCCGCGTTGACCCTCATCTCGGTGCTCGGCGCCCGGATCGTGCCCGGCTTCACGCGCAACTGGCTGCTGGCCCGCCGCCGTGAACCGCTGCCCACGACCGGGGGCCGGCTCGAGTTCGCCGCGCATGCCCTGATGCAAGGGCCTCTGATGGCGTGGGTCTTTCTTCCGCAGGCCCGCTGGGTCGGGGTGCTCCTCGTAGGCGGCGCGGTGCTCAATCTGTGGCGGCTGTTGCGCTGGCGTGGCATCGCGACGCGCGACGAGGCGTTGCTGCTGGTGCTGCATGTCGGCTATGCGTGGCTGGTGGTAGGCGTCGGGGCGCTCGGTATCGCCACACTGGTGCCGGCATTTCCGTTGGCGGCAGCGATTCATGCGCTCACCGCCGGGGCCATCGGTACGATGATCCTCGCCGTGATGACCCGCGTCAGTCGCGGACACACCGGACGCGTGCTGACCGCCGACCGGGCCACGATCTGGGTCTATGTGCTGGTGGTGCTCGCCGCGGCGGTGCGGATCGCCGCAGCGCTCGCCGGGCGCGCGCAGGAAGACCTTCTGATCGCCGCGGCGCTGCTGTGGATCGGCGCCTTTGGTCTGTTCGCGCTGCGCTATGCCCCGTTTCTGCTGCGCCCGCGCCCGACGGGGTGACTCGCGGCCCCCTGCAGCCCAACGCTGTTCCGCGGACGGCACAGCGCCGATGGCTGCGAGGATCCGCACCCCTACGGATGGCACCGGCCGTCCTGCCGTGTCCTAATGGATGCCCGGTGCCTCACCGAGGAGCACGCGCAAGATGCCTGCTACGGAGCTTCAGGGGCCGCGTCAACGCGACCGTCCGCGTCGGCACAAGATTCTCATCGTGGGTGGCGGTGCAGGCGGGCTCGAACTGGCCACGCGGCTCGGCGACCGGCTGGACAGGCCGCGTCGGGCACGCGTCGAATTGATCGACTGCAACCGCACCCACCTGTGGAAACCCCTGCTGCACGAAGTGGCCGCCGGCAGCATGGATCTCAGTGTTCACGAGCTGAGTTACCTGGCCCAGTCGCACTGGCATCACTTCCGCTTCCGGCTGGGCGAGATGACCGGTCTCGACCGGGCGCGCCGGGAGGTACGCGTCGCACCGGTGCTCGATGAGACCGGGGCCCAGATCACCGCCGAGCGTCTCTACAGCTACGACACCCTGGTGATCGCCGTTGGCAGCCTCACCAACGACTTCGGGACGCCCGGGGTGAAGGAATACGCGATTGCGCTCGAAACGCCGGCGGCCGCAGCGCGGTTCCACCGCCGGCTGGTCAACTCGATGATCCGCGCACATGCACAGCGCGAGCCGCTGCGTCCTGAACAGCTGCAGGTGGCGATCATCGGGGCCGGCGCCACGGGCGTGGAACTGGCCGCGGAGCTGCACAACACGACCCGCGATCTGGTCTCGTACGGACTCGACCGGATCGATCCTGATGCGGACATCCGCATCAACCTGATCGAGGCCAGCGAGCGCATCCTGCCGGCACTGCCGGAGCGGCTCGCGGGCGCCGCGGCGACACTGCTGGGCACCCTCGGCGTGCAGATCCGCACCCAAGCGCGGGTCGCGGAGGTCCTGCCGGACGGCGTTCGCCTCGCCTCCGGGCAGATCATCCCGGCCGAACTGGTCGTGTGGGCGGCGGGCGTCAAGGCACCGGAAGTCCTGCGCGATCTGGACGGGCTCGAGACCAACCGCTCGAATCAGCTCCTGGTGCGCCCCACTCTGCAATGCACCCGCGACGAAAACGTGTTTGCGCTGGGGGACTGCGCGGCCTGCCCGTGGCTCGGCCGGGAAGGCATCGTGCCGCCACGCGCGCAGGCGGCGCACCAGCAGGCCACGCATATGGTGCGCCAGATCGAGCGGCGCCTGGCGGGCAAACCGCTGCGCGACTACCGTTACCGGGACTTCGGCTCGCTGGTGTCACTCGGACGCCACAGCACCGTCGGGAGTCTCATGGGCGCGCTGGTCGGCGGCAACCTGATGCTCGAGGGCTACTTCGCGCGCCTGATGTACACATGGCTGCGCAAGCTGCACGAACTCGCCCTGCATGGCCCGGCGAAATTGACCCTCGATACGCTAGCGCGGCTCATCACGCGCCGCACCGAACCACACGTCAAGCTGCACTGACGCTGACTTTCACCTCGATCGGTACGGTGCCGCGCAGCGTCGCCAGGATGACGCAATAGCGCTCCGCGGTACCCACCAGCCGTTCACAGGCCGCGAGGTCGACACTGCCCGTCAACTCGAAGAACAGCCGGATCTTCTGCATTCCGACCGGCACCGCCTTGTCGACGCCGAGGGTGCCGCGGGCATCCCACAGGCCCTCGGCGATGATGCGCCCGCCCGTGATGGGCATGCTCGTCGCGGTTGCAACCGCGAGCAGCGTCACGCCCGCACAGGCGGCCACGGACTCCAGCAGCAGGTCCGCCGAACAGGCCACATCGCGGGTGCCGCCCGTCGCCGGATGCAGGCCGGCGACGGGTGGACGATCCGCCAGCCTGACGGCCAGCTGCTCGGCGTCGAGGTGCAGCGCAACCCGCGAAGTCACCGCAGCCGATTCGGGCGCGCTGCGATAGGCCTGCTTGATCGGGCTTTGCAGCGCTCTGAGTTCTTCGGCCGTCACCGCTGAGCTCCTCCGACCTGTGTCACCGCACGCGGGCGGCCGTAAGTATCACGCCGTCGGCGTGGTTCCCAGATATTTGGCAAACCAGCGCAGTGCGCGCAGCAGCACGTCTCTGCGGTCGGCGGGCTTGTAGAACGCATGGCCCTCGCCAGCGTACACCACCAGCTTCGCCGGCACGCCCATGGCGCGCAGCGCGTGCCAGTACTCGAACGACTGCGGGGCCGGGCATTCACCGTCGTATTGCCCCACGACGATCAGCGACGGTGTCTTGTCGTGTTCGATGAAGTTGATCGCCGAGCTCTTGGCATAGACCTTCGGGTCCTGGTAGACCGAGGCGCCGAAGAACGGGATCATCCATTCGTCGATCGAATTCTCCCCGTAGTAGCTCTTCCAGTCCGAAAGCCCTGCGCCCACCACGGCGGCCTTGAACCGATGGGTCTGGGTGGGCGCGAACATCGACATGAAGCCGCCGTAGCTCCAGCCGGTCAGTCCCAGCCGTTGGTTGTCGATCGGGTAATGCGCCTCGACCGTATCGATGCCGGCGAGGATGTCGCGCAGATCGCCATACCCCATGTCGCGCCGGACCGCCTGCTCGAAGCGCTCGCCCTCCCCGAAGCTGCCGCGCGGGTTGGGCATGAATACGAAGTAGCCCATCGCCGCGAGCGGCACCGGACCGTAGCCGTCCCAGGGCCAGCTCGGACGGGTTGCCCAGCTCGGACCGCCATGCACGTAGACGATCATCGGGTAGTGGCGGTGCGGATCGTAGTGCGGCGGGAACAGCAGCCAGCCCTGCACTGCGAAGCCCTGGTTGCGCCAGTGCACCGAGACCGCCGGTCCCCACATCGGCTTCACACCGGCATTCGCATGGGTGATCGCCTGCGGCGCACCGATCACGCCGACCGGCTGTTGCACGGCATTCGTGCGCAGCCGCACCGCCTCGATCTGCGGCGGTGAATCAAAGGTACTGTCAATGAAAGCCAGATACTCATTCGAGGCGGCAACGGAGACGGCCGAGGCGAATGTGCCGTCGCCCACGTTTGCCGGCACCGTGAACAGCGCCTGCTGGGTGGCCGCGGCCTTCCCGTGCAAGGTAAAGGCTGACAGTCGCGTCGAGCCACCCGCGAAGGACGACACCAGCAGCGACTCGTTGCCCGTCCACTTCAGCCACGAGGGGCTGATGTCGATACCCGGCGTGACATCCACCGGCGCACCGCCGTTGGCCTGCACAACGTAGACGTCCCCGCCGGTGGCTCCCTGGTCGCTCATCAGTCCGCCGATGAAGGCAATCTTCGCGCCGTCCGGGGACCAGCGCGGCAGCGCGATCTGCAGGCCATGCAGCGAACCGCTCACCGTCGCCGGATCGAGCGTCACCTCGGGCGCCGAGCCGACCTGCTGCGTGTACAGCTTCGCGGTCCACCAGTTGTCGCGTCCCGGCGGAGGAGCACCGACGTAGGCCACGCGCGCACCGGCGGGTGCCCAGTCGTATTCATAGACGAAGATCGAAGCGGGAGTGATCTGCTGGACGGTGCCACCCTCCACCGGGAGCATCGCCAGACGCTGATGCTCGACGCCGGTCCGGCCAATGACGCCGATCTGGGGTTTGGTGGGCGACACGGCGGCGATCGGGTGCAGATCGCCCTGCACGTAGAGGAAACTCACGGCGCGGCCATCCGGCGTCCAGGCGAGCTCGTGCACGAATCCGTCGAGGTGCGAGAGCCGCCACGCCGTGCGGCCATGGGCAGGAACTTCATACACATCCAACTGGTTGGCGTGCGCCGCCGGCTCGTTGCAGTTGGACAGGAAGGCCAGCGTGCGGCTGTCGGGCGACCAATGCAGACTGCCGTAACGGCACGCCCGATCGCCATCGGGGATGCGCACGGTGTGCACTTCGGTGCCGTTCGCCGCCGCGAGCTGCAGGATTTCCCTCGTGTCCGTGCCGTCGCGCTCGGTGACCGTCCAGGCAATCGTCCGACCGTTCGGAGCGAGCGCGACCGCCGTGAAGCGCTGCACGTCGCGCAGCCGCCGCATGATCCTGGCGATGCGAGCCTGCGCCGCGGAGTCAGCCGCTGCGGCGGGTTGCGCGCGTACCGGCGTGACCACTGCAACGCACAACGTCATCACGAACGTCGTGGCGAAAACGATTCTCGGGCGAAATCGCATACTCACCTCAGCACTGATGTCCCCGACCGTTGGCACGGCCTCATCATTCGAGGGTAGCATGCGTGCACCGCCGGGTCGATGCGAGGCCGGCGGCGCGCGTCAGTGAGGTTTGAAACACCGGTGCGGTTGGAACCGCGCGGTCAGAATGCACACACCGTCGCGTGCATCAACGGGGCGGATTTCAGCCAGAGCGAGGCACCCTGCGGGCCGCACTGCGCGCGCAACTCCTGCCCGGCGGGCAACCGCAGCCACGACCAGCGCGCGAACCGCTCTCCGTTCTGCGTGAAGCTGCCGCCGAGGACCAGGATCTCGAGGCCGCGCGGATTCGGCAGATGCAGCGGCGCGTCTGCGGCCCACGCATCGAGCCGAACCTCCTCGTAGGTGTCGTCGAAGAGAATCCGCGAGGCCTCCTGACCCTCCGCGGGCGGCCGCGCCGGGCCTTCGCCGGGCCGCAATGTGACGAACGCAGCGTCGTCGCGGCGGAACTGCCACAGTTTGACGAAGATGATGCAGCCGCTCGCGCTGCCGGGCGCGTGGGCGCTCGCGGGTGGATTGCGCACGTAGGAGCCTGCAGGATAGTCCCCGCGCTCGTCCTGGAACACCCCCTCCAGCACCAGGAACTCCTCTCCGCCCGGATGCACGTGCCGAGGGAAGCGGCTGCCCGGAGCATAACGGACGATGGAGGTCGCGCGGGCCTGCTCGGCACCGATGCGGAACAACATCCGCCGCTCGACGCCGGCGGTCGGGCTCGCCACCCAGGGGAGTTCGGCGGCATGCACCACCGCGCGGCGCGAGAGATCCTCGTTCAGAAGCATGCTGTATCCTCCACCGGCCCGCTTCGTCCGCTCCGCAGCACTCCGACCGGATGCCGAGGTGCCCTCGGCGGTGAGCACGGCTCACGGCAGCGAATCGGCGCGCCGGCCGATGCCGCAAGTATAGCGCGCACCTCACGGGGGACGCCTGCGGCCCGCGACGCGCCGAACGGAGGGCATGGGCCGCTCAAACGACTGTACCGCCGCACGCGGCAGCGCAATAATGCCGCCGCAGGGGCGTTGTGAGTGTTGCCGTCAAGAGATCTGAAGATCCGACGAGGCTCGCCATGAATACCGCGTTTAGAATGGTTCGCACCCTCGGTGGGTCGCTCATCGCCGGCCTCGTGCTGCTCGCCGCGCCGGCCCCGCACGCCGCGGCGCGGGCGGCCTTCCTCGGACCGGTGCCGCGGCCGACCTGCCAGCCCGGGGATCGGACCGAGACCGGGGTCGACGGGCAGCTCACCACCGCCGAACGGGCGAGCGGCGCCGCGAAGAAGCCCTACGCCTGCAATCTCAAGATCATCGGCGAGTATGCCGGCCAGGGTGCCGGCCATCAGCTGATGTGGTATGGGCACTGCGCCTACGTCACCACCGAAGGCTACGAAGCGGGCCAGAAAGGGGTCCCGCCACTGCTGCATCCGGGCATCCAGGTGCTGGACGTCGCCCATCAGCGCGACCCGCGCTACGTCACCCACCTCGATGACCCGGCCTCGCTCTACGATTGGGAGGACGGTTCGGTCAATCCGCGCCGCGCCCTGCTCGGCTCGGCGGAGAGCTGGATGGGTGCCGGTCCGCAGCCGGCCGTCTCGTTCTACAGCCTGAAGCAGTGTACGCATCCTAGGCTGCTCGCGAGCGTGCAGATCCCGGATGCGAACCTGCAGGCGCATGCGGGCAATTTCGCCTACGACGGCAAGACCTACTGGATCGCCTCGTTCAACAAGCGCCGGCTGTACGCGATCGACGTCTCCGACCCCCGGCACCCGAAGGAACTCATCGACTGGAGCTTCCCGCACCGTCAGCCCGGCGGCGCCGGTGCGCATCAGATCTGCCACCGGATCTCGCTCAATCAGTTCGCCGTCGACGGCCATCCGCCGGACACGCTGCTGTTCTGCGGCGTGGTCGGGCACCTGGTGCATGCGGGGGATTTCAGTTCGGGCAACGGACTCGTCATCTATGACGTGAGTCAGGTGCAGGAGCGTCGCCCCCATCCGCAGATCCGCGTGCTCGGCTCGCTGTACTGGAAGGACGGGGACATCGCCATCGAGCCGGATCTGGCATTCATCAACGGCACACCGTTCCTCGGCGTCGGCGACGAATGCGGCTCCGGCGGGTGCAACGACCCGCAGGGGGCGATCGCCGCGTGCCGCGCCGGACTGGCGCCGAACGGCATGGAGCGGCTCATCGACATCAGCAACCTGGCCAAACCGAAGCTCGTTGCCCAGTTGATGCTCGGCGTCGACGATCCGAGCAATTGCGCGCTCACCGAACACGACGTCACCGCGACGATGGGCGGCTACGGCTACAGCGTGCACGACTGCACCTTCGACAATCCGCTCGATGCGAAGCTGCTGGCCTGCTCGAGCCACCAGGCGGGTGTGCGGGTGTTCGACATCCACAATCCCTACCAGCCGCGCGAGATCGCCTACTTCAAGGGGCCGGCGCCGGCGAACCCCGATGAAATCGATCCCGGTTCGCTGCTGAACGTGTTCCAGGGCGTCAGTCCGCCGATCAATTTCGCCTGGTCGAAGGCGCACAGCCGCTTCGTCTGGCGGCACGGACAGCTGTACCTTTGGGTGACCTCGAGTCACGGCGGGTTCTACACGCTGAAATTCGAGAATCAGGCGGCGATCGCGCGCCTGAAGCCGGTCGCGACGCCCGGCAACGAGGATTACCAGGACTGAGCCGGCACAAGCGCCTTGGGATCTGCGCACCCGCCCGCGTGACGACGCGCGGACTTTGCGCGATGATGCGCCGCGCAGTTCAACCCCGGAGGCGAGTCATGCGACGTCCCATTGCCCTTGCCCTCGCGCTGATGCTGGCGCTGCTCGGATCTCGGAGTGCTTTCGCCGCGCTGCCCGACGGCGCGCGCGCCCCGCTGTTCACGGCCACCGCCACGCTCGGCGGCAAGACCTATCCGTTCTCGCTCGCGCGGGCGCTGAAGAAGGGCCCGGTGGTGCTCTACTTCTACCTGGCGGCCTTCACTCCGGGCTGCACCCTGGAGGCCCATCTGTTCGCCGACGCGATGCCGAAATTCAAGGCGCTCGGCGCGACCGTCATCGGCGTCTCGCACGATTCGATCGCGAAGCTCAAACGGTTCTCGGTGAGCGCGTGTCGCAAGAAGTTTCCGGTCGCCGCCGACACCACGGGTCGGATCATGAAGGCCTACGACGCGGTGCTGCCATCGAACCCGATGCTGGCGAACCGGGTGTCATACGTGATCACGCCGAACGACCGGGTGTTCTACTCGTATACGAACCTCGATCCGCGCCGGCATGTGGCCAACACGCTGCGCGCCGTGCGCCGCTGGGACGCCGCGCACGCAGGCCACAAGGCGCACTGAAACCGGTCGGGAGCGCGCCGGTGCCGCGCCCTGCGGGCCGGCGCGCTCCTGCCACTCCGGTCAGTGCCCGGTGGTCAGTTCCTGCACCAGCGCATCAGCGTGATACACGTGCTTCAGGGCCGCCAGGATTACCGCGCTGTCGACGGAGACCGCGCGGTTGTTCTCGCCGTCGTACCAGAACGCACCGCCGAGCGAGGGCGGATTGCCGTCGAAAACGAGCCCGACCAAGCGCCCCTGCCGGTCGATGACGGGGCTGCCGGAGTTGCCGCCGACGATATCGTTGCTCGAGACGAAGTTCATCGGGGTTTTGGGGTCGAGCTGGCGCTTTGCCGCCAGCCACCGCGGACTCAGCTGCAGCGGAGCATAACTGCGTGCGTGTCGATAAAGGCCACCTACCGTGGTGAACGGCGGCACCGGCTTGCCATCGCGCAGCCACCCCTTGACCACCCCGTAGGACACGCGCTCGGTGAACGTGGCGTCAGGATAGATGCGCGTTCCGTATAACGCGAAGCGCAGCCGGGCGATTTTGGCCGTATTCGCCTCTACTGGCGCGGTGACCTCGTCCTCGTACGTCTTGTGAAACTTCAGGTAGAAGGGAAGCATCTCACGGGCCAGTGCGATCATCGGGTCGTGCGAGGCCATGACGGCCCGCTCGCCGCCGGACCACAGTGCCTTGCGCACCGCGATGTCCGCAAGTTTCGTGCCGAAGACGGCCTGCTCGGCGCGCTGCTGCGGAGACGCATGGGCAAACAGCGCGACGCTGATCGGTGCATCGGAGCCCAGCAGGTCGCGCATCATGGTGAGCGATGAGCTCAGCATCAGCGCATCGTAGTGGGGGTGCACGGGGGCCGGCGAGAACAGCTGCTGTTCGAGCAGCGGCAGATTCGCCGCCCGGTAGCTGCTGATGCGCTCACCGTCGGGCAATGTGCGTTCATGCGCGCCGAGCACGATACTGAAGGCGATATTAAACAGGTGCGCGTTGAACCCGGCGT
>JAKADE010000048.1 GCA_021820785.1 Pseudomonadota bacterium | reverse complement strand
CGCGGCCCCGGCCGTCGGCAGCCCGACACAGAGGGCCCGGGGGGCTGCGGATCCGTCGGGCCGTGCGCCGCGCACCTTTGGGACGGACCGGGCCGCCCATCGCCGTGACGCGCTGGTGGTCGCCGCGGTCACGATCATCACCTGGGTGCTCTGCGGGCTGTTCAACGTCACGGAGGCGCTGCAGCGGCTCACGGCGCCCTACGAGCGCTATCAGCTCGACGAACTGCCGTCCGTATTGCTGGTTCTCGGCCTGGGTCTGACCTGGTTCGCCGCGCGTCGCTACCAGGAAGCCAAGACCGAAATCGGTCTGCGCAAATCCGCGCAGGCCCAACTGGCCGCGGCACTGGCGGAGAACCGACGATTGGCCCAGCAGTATGTCGCGCTGCAGGAAGCGGAGCGCAAAGCACTGGCGCGCGAGCTGCATGATGAGCTCGGCCAGTATCTGAACGTCATCAAGCTCGATGCCGTCGGCATACGCGACGCGCGCACCCCCGACCTCGATGCCGCCCGGATCCGCGCCGCAGCCATCGTGGAGCATTGCAACCACATTCACGCCGCTCTCGCCACATTGATCCGCGAGCTGCGGCCACCGGGATTGGACGAACTCGGACTCGCCGCAGCACTCGAGCACTGCGTACAGCTGTGGCGAGTGCGCCTGCCGACCCTGGCGCTGCGTCTGGTCATCGAGGGGGAGCTCGGCGATCTACCCGAAGAGATCGCAGTGACACTGTTTCGTCTGGTCCAGGAGGGACTGACCAACGTGGCCAAGCATTCCGCGGCGACCCGCGCCGAGGTGCGGGTCACTCGCAGCGGCATCGACGCCTCGACTCCCGCATCGGTCTCGATCACCATCACGGACGACGGCATCGGGCGCGCCGCCGGGGACGACTCCACGGGTCTGGGTCTGATCGGAATGCGCGAACGCGTCTATGCGCTGCGCGGAACACTCGAGGTCGCCAACGCTCCCGGCCCAGGGTTCGTCCTGAGCGCCCATATTCCTCTGCCGCCGGAGATTCCCCCGTCATGACCGAATTGATCACGGTTCTCCTGGTCGACGATCACGCCATCGTGCGCGAAGGGTATCGGCGGCTGCTTGCTGAACAGCCGGCGGTCCGGGTCGTCGGGGAGGCCACCACAGCCCCTGAGGCCTGCGAATTGGCCCTCAGGCTCCGTCCCGACGTGGTCGTCATGGACATTGCACTGCCCGGCATGAGTGGCATCGAGGCGACCCGCAGGATGCTGAAGAGCGCGGCTGCGCCGCGCGTGCTGATGTTCAGCATGCACGAGGACGCGATCTACGCAACCCGCGCCCTGCAGGCGGGCGCGATGGGATATCTGAGCAAGGCGAGCGCGCCGGAGGTCTTGATGTCCGCCATCTATGCCGTGCAGCGCGGCGAGCGCTACTTGAGTCCGGACGTCGCGGCGAACATGGATCGCGCAACACAGCCGGAACACAGCGCGGAGTTCGAGCTGCTGACGCCGCGCGAGTTCGAGGTGCTGCGCCTGCTGGTACGCGGCGAAACGGTCAAAAGCATCGGCGAGACGCTTGGAGTATCCGAGAAGACCGTCGCCAATCATCAGTCGGCCATCCGCGAAAAGCTCGGAGCGAAGAACAGCGTGCAATTGTCACGACTGGCGGAACGCCACGGGCTGTTGCCCTGATGTAGGCGGAAATGCAGGTACGAACCCTTCCCAGCACAGCCTCGCCTGCGCCGGGTCGCACGCCGCACCCACAGGGCCGCGTCCGACCTTCACGCCCAGAGGCGATCGAAACGGGTGTCCCGACATGGGGCGGCAGGCAGACCGTCACGGGCGCCGACGCGCCGAAACCGCATGACTGTTGGTATCCTTGTTCGCACCTCCCACTCGCCTGTGCTCATGCCGCCAGGTACACGCCGTTGAGACTCGGCACCGCCGCGCCCGCGATGCTCCTGCGCGTCTGGACCGCCGCGCTGCTGACCGGACTGCTCGTCCTTCCCGCTCGCAGCGACGCCGTCGGCCAGCCGCGGTATATCCAGTACGCGCGCGTTTCGGGCGGGTTCCGGCTGGCGCAAAACGGCACCGTCGCGAAACTCTACGTTGATCCGCGCGATGCGTGGGGCGTCATCCACGCCGCGCACTGCCTGCAGCGCGACATCGACCGCGTCACCGGCGTGACGCCGCAACTCATCAAAGACGCGCCCCCTCCGACCGGAGATGTCGTCATCATCGGCACCCTCGGAAGAAGCCGGATCATCGACCGGCTCGCCCGCGAGCACCGGCTAGACATCCGCGCCATTCGGGGCCAATGGGAAGCCACTGTGACCCAGGTGGTGAACCATCCCGCGCCCGGCATTCGGCGCGGGCTGGTCATCGCCGGCAGTGACGAGCTGGGTACCATTTACGGGATTTACGATCTCTCCGACGACATCGGCGTGTCGCCATTGCACTGGTGGGCGGATGTTCCGCCCAAGCACCACGCCGTGCTGTATGCCGCGCCGGGCCGCTGGCTCGTAAGCCCGCCCATCGTCAAGTATCGCGGCATCTTCATCAATGACGAAGCACCGTCGCTGACCGACTGGGTCAAACAGCGATATGGATTCTACAGCCATAAATTCTACGTCAGAGTCTTCGATCTGCTGCTGCGCATGCGCGCCAATTACCTCTGGCCGGCAATGTGGAACAGCGCCTTCGCGGTCGATGACCCGCTGAATCCGGTTTTGGCCAATCGATACGGCATCATCATGGGCACTTCGCACGAAGAGCCGATGATGTGCGCAGAGAAGGAGTGGAAGCGCAGCGACGGCCCATGGAACTACGCCACGAACAGCGCGCGCATCGACCAGTTCTGGCGCCACTGCATGACCCGAGACCGGCATTTCCGACAGATCGTCACGCTCGGCATGCGTGGTCACAACGATACGCCCATGCCGGACTCCGGCAGCATTGCACTCATGCGACGCATCATTCACCGGCAGCGCGCGATCCTTCGCCAGACGGTAAATCCCGATATCGACAAAATTCCGCAGGTCTTTGACTTCTACAAAGACGTCTTCCGCTATTACCAGGAAGGCCTGCGCATCCCCGGCGATGTCACGCTGCTCTGGAGCGACGACAATTGGGGAAACCTTCAGCACCTGCCGACCGCCACGGAACGTCGGCGCAGCGGCGGCAACGGCATCTACTATCACCTCGACTATGTCGGCGGTCCGCGCTCGTACAAGTGGGTCGATACCGACCCCATTCCCAAGATCTGGCAGCAGATGAATCTTGCCTGGAAGTACGGTGCGACGCGTATCTGGGTGGTCAACGTCGGAGATCTGCAGCCAAAATTGTTTCCCATGGAATTCTTCCTGACCCTGGCGTGGAATCCGGCCAGGTGGACCGCTGCCAACCTGCGCCACTATACCCAGGCGTGGGCCGTGGATAATTTTGGGCGCAGGTACGCGCCGCAGATCGCTCACCTCATTGCCGGTTACACCAAGCTCAATGGCCGTCGCAAGCCGCAGGATCTCACACCGACGACGTTCAGCCTGATCCACTACGAGGAGGCCCGGCGCGTGTATCGACAATGGCAGACGCTCACCGCCGATGCCGAACACGTCGATCGGGAGCTGCCTCGGGCCTATCGCGCCGCCTTCTACGAGCTGGTGCTCTATCCGCTGGAGGCCTCGGGCGTCGTCAATGAGCTGTACATCACTGCAGGCGAAAACGCGCTCTATGCGCGCCAGGGCCGTATGCGCGCCAATACGCTCGCACGGCGGGCCCGCCAGCTCTTTGCGGAAGATGCCGCGCTCAGCTGGAAGTACAACCATGGCATCGAGGACGGCAAGTGGGATCACATGATGGATCAGACCCACATCGGCTATTTCAACTGGAACCAGCCGCCGGTCAATATCATGCCTGCCGTGTCCTGGGTTCAGCCGCTCAATGGGCCGCACATGGCTGTGGCTGTTCAAGGCAACGCGGTGGCCGCACCCGGACCGTACCCGAAACCAAAGCTCGCCCTGCCCACGTTTGACGTGTTCAATCGCCAGACGCGTGACATCGTGGTTTTCAATCGCGGCAATCGTCCGTTTGCGTTCGCGGCCCGCGCCAGCCAGCCCTGGATCCGCCTCAGCGCCACCGCCGGTACCCTCGTCCGCAGCCGCCACCTCCGGGTCAGCATTGTCTGGCGCAAAGTCTCGCCAGGCCGCAACCACGGCGTGATCACCATCAGACAGAAGAACGGTCCTCGCGTCACCGTTGGCGTACGCGCATTCGATCCCGCGTTTCCCACCCGCTCAGGGCTGCGCGGGTTCGTCGAGGCCAACCATTACGTTTCCATCGACGCCGCCCACTTCACAGGCCGTACCGCGGTAGGCGGCGTGCGTTGGGTCAACATTCCAAACTACGGTGACGCACGCTCGGCCATGACGATCTCGCCGGTCACCGCCAGGAGCATCCTGCTGCCCAACCCCGCCCCGACGCTCGACTACCGGATGTATCTTTTCAATCACGGCACGTGCAGCGTCACGGCGATCCTCGCCCCGACGTTGCAGGCGCTGCCGAATCGTGGCGTGCGCTATGCACTCTCATTCGACAATCAGCCGCCGAAGATCGTCAACGCGCTCGCCAATCCATCCCGTGCGGCGTGGGCCCGGGCCGTAATCCATGGAGCGCGAACAGTCACCACCCTTCTCAGCGTGCCCTCCCCCGGCTATCACACCCTCAAAGTCCGTATGATCGATCCCGGCGTGGTGGTGGAGAAACTCATCGTTGCCTTCCCCAATCCGCACGGACCGCACCGTCGGGGCACCCGGGGCCTTGAAGTGCCCCGCGCACCCTCCAGCGATCTTGGCCCGCCCGAGAGCTATGCCCGTCTCCATTGAGGCGCTGCCGTTTGAAACCCCGGGCAACTTCCACTACGGAGTCATCCGCCACCACCTCGCGCGGCACGGCACCCCGATCGGAACGAATGACCTGTTGATTGCCGCACACGCGCGCTCGCTCCATCGCACGGTTGTCACCGCCAACGACCGGGAATTTTCGCGTATCCCAGATCTGCAGGTCGAAAGCTAGATGACCGGCTGACGCCGCGCGATCGGCGCCAGAGACCCGAAACAGCGCTCGCCCCGCGGCGCAACCGCCACTGCCGGCCCTGCCCACGCGTTCATCGTAAATCTGGCAGAGTGGGTATCCGCAACACGTGGCGTAAATCACGGCGTTTCGCACCGCTGGTGAGCACTGCGTGTGTAATCACCGGCGCCAGTGACTGGCTGTCCAGTCAGCACATCATGCGAATCCATTCGGCCCCAGGCCCACTCGATGTTCCAAACGTCGGACCACGTGCCGATTTACCCATGCGCTCAGAGGCGCTCCTGGCGTCCGACACTCCAATCCGAGTGCTCAAATGTTAATTTTTTTTGATATTTCTGCGAGCTTGGCACCTCATGAGTCGAGCCGTCAGAACACACCGGTCCGTCGGCGGCCGGAGATTTCAGGGTTCAATGATTCTGCGCGTTGAAACCCAATCGCTACGCATACTGCAGGAGCTCGGCATGCGGCTACGTGCCGAGCGTCGGCGGCGTGGGTTGAAGCAGGCTGAACTGGCCCAGGCAGCCTCGGTATCGCGCCCGACGGTCATTGCCGCCGAAGCGGGTCGCGGAGTGTCTTCGCAAAGCCTGGCCGCAATGATGGGCGTGCTGGCGCTCGACTTTGCGCACCTGAGCGTTCCGGCACGTCCACCTCGCAAGGATTTGATGAGACCCGAGGGTGAACGGCAGACCCGACGGCGTGTCCGGCTAGAACCTGCGGTCCCGTCGATTGCGCGGGATGAAGTGGAACCGTGTGGCAATCGCATCACGAACAGGGAGGGGGCACAGACGGTCGAGCAGCAGCCTCACCGGCGCCCGTTACTCAAGGAGCGCATGACCGCGGAGCGTTTGCGCCGCGATCGCCTTGACATGAAAGTTCGGCGTGAGCGAGCTTGACGTTTACGTCTCGCACGAGCACGTGGGCGTGCTTCGCGAGGACATTGCGACGGGCTTGATCGATTTCGAATATCGGTCGGCACCTCCGCCACAGCTCGCGGTATCGCTGGTGATGCCACCCGGGGAGTCGCCCGAGGAGTATCGAGGCTACAACGGGCTGCCGCCCCCGTTCGAGGTCTCACTTCCTGAGGGAATGCTCCTCGAAGCGATCCGCAACCGCTTCGGAAAACACATCGATGTCGACAGCGATTTCTCGCTACTACGGCTGATTGGCAAGCACACCCTCGGCCGCGTAACCTTCGGTGGTCCGCTCGAACGGGACGAGGGATTGGACGAAGAAATTCTCGAAGCTGCGCGCTCAGAAGGCGCAGCACGGCGCCTCGCGACGATTCTGCGCAAATCACCCCAGCCGTTCGGCGTCGCCGGAGTGATGCCGAAGATGTCCGTGCATCCACACGGCCGAACGCGGCCGGGCACAGTTGTCGGGCATGGATCCATCGTTAAATTCGACACAGCGAACTTCACCGGCGCCTGCCTGGTGGAGTACGCGTGCCTCAAGGCATGTGCGGCAGCCCACCTCACCGTGCCATCCGTCGAACTGGCACCGGACCTCACCTCGATCATCGTCGAGCGCTTTGACATTGATGATACCGGCGGTCGCCTGGGGTTCGAGGACGCCTGTGCTCTCTCCGGCATTCGACGAACGGGCAAGTACAGTGGTTCTATCGAGCACCTGTTTCGAATGATCGGGAATTTTGTTGACCCTGCGCACCAAGCCGCAGACCGCCGCGCACTGCTGACGCTGGTCGTATTGAATGACGTGCTGCGCAACGGGGATGCGCACTTGAAGAATTTCGGTTTGCTCTACGGCAAGGACTTGGCGCAACCTCGTCTAGCTCCCGTCTATGACGTGCTGCCCACACAGACGTGGATACCCGGAGATACACCTGCTCTGCCAATCCTCGCATCCGATCCGACCACCGAGCAGTGGCTCGACTCGCAGGGCCTGAGGCAGCTGCAAGCAATCGCCGGACTGGCGGATGTGGACCTGACCGGCTTGCGCGCTCAGTGTGCGCAGGTCGCTCGCAACAGTCTCTCGGAGACACTCGACACCTGTCCGTCGTGTCCCGAACGCAAGGCGCTCGCTCAAGCGCTGAGGATCATCGAGAAGGCTGCGAGCGGACAGATGCGCGGGCGCGTTCGTCGCGCCAAGGGATGGCAGCGCTCCGGTACGCGCCGCACGGATCGGGGCCCAGGACAATCCTGAGCGAGGTATTGATTCGCGTATTCGCCCGACCCTGGGGATTGCGCGAACCATCATGACTGGCGGAGAGGGTGGGATTCGAACCCACGGTCCCCGTGAAGGGACGCCGGTTTTCAAGACCGGTGCAATCAACCGCTCTGCCACCTCTCCGCAGGCGTCTCGATGCGGAGTGGATCCTAGCAAATCACGGCCGTATCGGCTCGTCCGCCGGCAGGGATCAAAGACGTGACCGCGCCCGGCGCCGCCCGGCCTGCCAGGCCCACCGAGGGCCCTCCGTGTGCCAGGAGACTCCTCGGGGGCACTACCCGGGCAATGCCCACGCCCCTTCGCTGACGGTCTGCTCGAGCGGTCGGCGGTCGTTCGGCACCTCCCGAGCCTGCAACTGCGCGCTGAGCACCTCGGCCGCTGCCGGGCGCCCGACGGCCGCCATGGCCTCGACCCTGAATTCCTCGGGAATGGCGAGCACCTGCCGCGCGCGCTCGTAGTCGAACCCCTCCATGCCGTGCACGACGTAGCCCTTCAGATACCCCTGCAGCGCGAAGTATCCCCACGCCGCACCCGTGTCATACGAATGCGTCACCGACGTGCGGCCGGTGTAGCTGTTGAGCGTTCTGGAGACAAACACCACCAGCGCGGCGGCGCGCGCGCACCACGCCTGATTGCCGGCGGCCAGCAACCCGAAGAAAGTGTCCCACTGCGGCGTATCGCGCCGGGCGAACAGCATGCGCCAGGGCTGCTGGTTGCCCGAGGACGGTGCCCAGCGCGCCGCTTCGAACAGACTGAGCAGTTCCTCGCGCGACAGGGGCTCACCGCTCATCGCCCGCGGCGACCAGCGGTCTAGGAACTGCCGGTCAATCGGATGAGCACTCTTGCGGATCGAGCTGCCGTTGAGCATCGCAGGCCTCCGGAGACACCCGCACAGCCGGCGGGCGGAGCGCATGATAGCAGCCCACCCGCACGCGCCTACAGGTGGTAGGCGACGCCCAGGTAGTACTGGCGCGTCAGCGCCGGCTCGAGCCGCCCGCCGAAGAGAAACACCCGCGAATAGTACCGGTGATTGCCGAGATTCGTGACCCCGCCCTCGAGCCGCCAGTGCGCCCCCCACGCATACTGACCCGTCAGATCCGCGATCGTGTACGCCGGAATCAGCGCCGGGGTAGTGCCGATCGCGGTGTCGCTGTTCTGGAAGTACTGTGCCCCGACGGAATCCACCATGAGGCTCAGCTTCAGGCCGTGCATGCCCTCGAGCGTCACTCCGCCCTTGAGCACGTAGTGCGGCGCATAGGCAGGCACCTTGCCGGTCTGCCCCGGAATGCGGCTGGAGGTGAACTCGGCATTGAGGATGCTGAGGTTGGCGAACACCGTCAGATGGCGCGAGCGCGGCTCGCCCGGCCACAGGCGCAGCAGATCGTACGAACTCGCGAACTCGAAACCGCGGCTGCGCAGGTCGCCGCTGTTGACGTTGACGGTCTCGGTCGGCGTCAGCTGCTCGGACTCGATCTCGTTGGTCGCATTGATCTGAAACAGGCTGGCATCGTAGTAGAACCCGACCACCGGCCAGCCGTGCACGCCGGCCTCGTACGTCAGGTAATGCGTCGTCGCCGGATCATTGGTCGGAGAAAAATTGCTGAACGGACTTGCGATATCGAGGTAGCGCACCGGCCGGTAGCCCTGCGAGACGTTCAAGTACGTCTCGTTGCCGCGCCCGAAGTCATTGCCGATGCCGATGCCGAACAGCGGCACGGTGTGCCGGTACGTCGCATTGACCAGGCTCGGGTGCGGCGCAGCCGTCTCGTGCGTGTCGAGCTGCTCGTGCTCGAGTCGCGCCGAGGTGACCACGTGAAACCGTCCGTAGCGGTACAGGTTCTCGGCGAAGATCGCCGCATAGCGCGTGCGGCGTTGATCGTTGTAGAACAGCGAGCCGCTCGAGCCATACGGGGCGATGAGTGCATCGGGGCTCTTCAGCTCGACGTAGGGACTGTTCGAGGTATAGACGGTGTAACCGACCGTGAACGCACTGCCCTTGCCCCAGTGGTGCAGAAAACGCCCGTCGAGTCCCGTGTAGTGGAATTTCTGGCTGGCGAGCGTCGCCCCCGTACCCACCAGGGTGCCGGTACCGGCATAGGTATCGGCACGGGTCACCAGGTCCTGGTAACCGGTCCACACCTTCTGCACGAACAGACTGCCCGGATCGATCTGATCGTGATAGGTGAGCACCGCGGTGTAGCGGTGCGCCCAGTCCCGATCGTCCGGCGTGGTCGTCTGGCGGGCGTTGGCCCGAAACTGCGCCCCGCTCATCAGTCCGGCCATGCCGCTCTGGAGCGAGTAGGCATGTACCGCAAGGGAGAGCCGCTGCCCCCGGCTGAAGTGATAGCCGAGCTCGAGATCGCCTTGATTGACGGTGTAATCGCCATTGGCGCGCTGGCCATGGCTCTGCCGGTGCGAGAAGTCCGCGAGGTAATCCCACCGTCCCGCCGGACCGGAGATGGAACTGTAGGTCGAGTACAACCCGTCGCTGCCGAAGACCTGGTCCGTGCTCGCCTCGGTCTTCTTCCCCGGCTGGCGCGAGACGAAGTTGATGACCGGCTCCGGTTCGGGGCCGTAGAGCAACCCCGAACCGCCCCGGATCATCTGCACCTGGGCGATCGACTGGAAGTTCGGCAAGTAGTAGAGCGTCGGATATCCGATCCAGTCCATCTCCATCGGGATGCCGTCCTGCATCACCAGGATGTACTCGCTCTCCTGCGGATTGCCGAGCCCGCGGTAGGAGAGATTGAGGTTCACCGGGTTCTGCTGCTCGGCGAGCACCAGACCGGGCATCTGATCGAACAGCTGGCGCGGCTGGTTGTCGACGATCGGCGGCAGCGCCCCCAGGTGCACGACCGTGGTCTTGCGCGTCACGGTGATCTGCGTGCCCGAGATCTCCGGCATGGAGTGCGCATAGCGGGTGCGGTGGTTGAACAGCCATGGCGCCCGGATCAGCACCTGGCGCACCGTCGCGGAAGCGTCCGCCGCGCTGCGGGCCGCGGCCGGCGGCGCGCTCCCGCGGGCAGCCGCGCGCGGCGCAGACTGCGCCTGTGCGACGGAACAGGCTACAGCCAGTGCTGCGGCCAGCGCATGCGGCGATGACTTCACGGAGACCTCTGTGTGTGGAATGACGGCACCCGCTGCCCGGCACGCGCGGCCGGCCCCCCCGGGGGCCACCGCGGGGACCCGCTGCGAGTGTCCGGGATTCTACGGGCGACGCCCGGGAGTACTACCAGGGATAGTATCGATGCCAGCCGTGCCCGAAGCTCGGCTCGGCGCATCCACGGCCGCGCCAGGCGTCAGGCGCGGCGCGACACGGCGCGGCTCCTCAACGCCCGACCGGCGCCGCCTCACGCATCGGTGCGCCCGTCGGCCGGTCCCAGGCGGGACGACGGCGCCCCACCCCGCCCGTCCATCGCCGGGTCGGCATGCCGGCGCCGCCACGCCCGCAGGCCCAGGTAGGCGCCGCTGACCACGGCGAGCGAAATCAGGCTCACGTGCAGATCTGCGCCCAGACCGGGCGTGAACTGCATGGCGATCAGGATGGCCAGCATCGCGGCGATCGCCAGATAGCTCGACCACGGAAACAGCCACATGGTGAGCGCCGGCGCCGGCGCCCCGGCGCGCTCGCGCCGGCGGCGCATGCGCAGGTGCGCCAGGGCGATCAGGCCGTAGACGAACACCATGAGGGCGCCCGAGGCATCGACCAGGAAAGCGAACACGCTCTGCGGCGCCTTGATCGCCGCGAGAATGCCGACCACGCCGGCACCGCTGCACAGCAGCACCGAGCGCACCGGCACGCGGCGCGCGTTGAGTTTGATCAGGCCCTGCGGCGCATCGCCGCGCTCGGCCAGCACGAACAGCACGCGCGAACAGACGTAGAAGGCGGAGTTCAGGCAGGAGAGGACTGCGGTGAGGATGATCGCGTCCATCGCGATGCCCGCCCACCAGAAGTGCATGTGCATCAGCGCGAGCGTGAACGGTGACTGCCCGATACGGATGCGGTTCCACGGCACGACCGCCATGATCAGGAACACCGAGCCGACGTAGAACGTCAGGATGCGCAGGATGATCGAGCTGGTCAGCCGCGAGATCGCGCGCGATGGATCGGCGGACTCCGCGGCCGCAACCGCGACGATCTCGGCCCCGGTGAGGGAGAAGAACACCGTCACGGCGCCAGCCAGCACCGAGACCGGGCCGCGCGGCATGAACCCGCCGTGGGCGACGAGGTTGCGCAGGCTCGCCCCGTGCGGATCGCTGAAGCCGAACACGAACGCCGCAGCGAGCGCGATGAACACCACGATCGCGGCCACCTTGATCGAGGCGAACCAGAACTCGAACTCGCCGTACGAGCGCGCCGACATCAGGTTCACGCCCGTCATCAGCCCCATCAGCACGCAGCCGAGCAGTCCGGTCGGGATCTGCGGGATCCACACGTGCAGGATGTTGGCCCCGGCGATCGCCTCGGCCGGCACCACGATGATCCAGAAATACCAGTACAGCCAGCCGGCGATGAACCCCGCCCACGGTCCGAGTCCCTCACGCGCGAACTCGGTGAACGAGGTGACATTGGGCATGCTGAGGGACATCTCCCCGAGCATGCGCATCACCAGCAGCACCAGCGTTCCGGTGATCAGGTAACTCAGCACGATCGCCGGACCCACGGCGGCGATCGAGGCACTGCTGCCGACGAACAGGCCCGCCCCGATGATTCCGCCGATGGAGATCATCTCCAGATGGCGCGGCTTGAGCGATTTACTGAGTGCGGTCATCTCTCCCCCCGGAGTCGTTCGATCTGTCAGCGCCCTCGGGCGCGCAGCGCCGAGCACTCAAGCCCCGAGCCGCTCCCGCCCGCCGAGGTAGGCGCGCAGCGCCGCCGGCACGAGCACCGTGCCGTCGGGCTG
>JAKADE010000047.1 GCA_021820785.1 Pseudomonadota bacterium | reverse complement strand
GACGGCTCGCCAACCGCACCAGACCGGGACCGGAGACGAGCGTCTCGTAGCAGCCGACACGGCCGCAACCGCACGCGATCAGAGGCAGATCCCACTCCCTCACGAACCGTCCCGGAATGCCCAGATGGCCGAGCTCGCCCGGCAAATCGTTGTGACCGAGCACAAGGCGGCCGCGGTGCACCACGCCGCCACCGACTCCCGTGCCGATGATCAGACCGAGGACTGTTTCCGCGTCTTCGCCTGCGCCACCGTTGGCCTCCGAGAGCGCAAAGCACTTGCAATCGTTGGCAATCGCCACGGTGCGCCCGAGGCGTGCCATCAGATCTTCACGCAATGGTCGGCCCGTCGCCGGCAGATTCGACGTGAGCGAACGACCGCTGTGATAATCGACCAGCCCGGGCAGTCCAATGCCCAGGTCCACCGGCGCCTGCGCCTGGGATTCGAGCCATCGGACCTCGCCGACGATGCACTCGAGCAATTCTTCGTAGCTCGAACAGGCGGTATCCACCCGGCGCCTGTGCAGGGGCCGGAACTGCTCGTCGAACAGGCAGGTTTCAATCTTGCTGCCGCCGACATCCATGCCGCCGAACAGCCTCACTTTGGGCGCAGGAGGCGGATATAGCCGCACGCCCTGCACAACCCGCGACAGATTGCCGTCGGGAAATGGATTGTCGACGTTCAATCCCAATTTCTGCGACCAGGCGACCGCCAGTAACTGCGCCGGCAGCACATACAGCGGTATGTTCCATCCGCGAGGCACTTCATTGAAAGCAAGATCGGCATCGGCCCGCACCGTGCCGACCGTGAGTACCTGCTCTGGTGCGTACTGGGTGCGCAACTCATCGACCACGTCCGCGTCGTAGCGACGTGCATCCTCGTCCGAGGACAGCAGCGCGATGACCTGCGTGCCCTCGTTCACGAGAGACTTCGGGCCGTGCCGAAAGCCCAGCGGAGACTCCCAGAACGAGGCGACCTGACCCGCCGTCAATTCCAGTACCTTCAGCGCACACTCATGCGCCGCTCCGCGCAACTCTCCTCCGCCCAGAAATGCAACGCGCTGGGGCGGTGCCAGGTCGACCGCCAGGGGCGCAACCGCCGCAATCAGACCGCTGGCGGCATCTGCGAGCGCATTCAATCGTCCCTCGAGCGCATCGATCGGCAGATCATCAAAGACTGCGAGCGCATACAGCAGCATCGTGCTGTAGCTCGACGTCATTGCAAAACCGGCATCGTGGGTCTCGTCAGGCAACACAATCGCGCGTTGCCGCGACCCTTCCGAGCGCGCCAATGCGCCATGAGCATTGCATGTGATGTGTAAACCCGCGGCGTCGGCACGCTCCAGCAGCGCCAAGGTCGCCACACTCTCGGGGCTGTCCCCACTGCGTCCGAAGGAAACGACCAATCGACGTGTACCGCGGCGCAGCAAACGCTGCGGATATGCCACAAGCTCCGTGGTCGGCACCGGAATGTATCGCACCGCGGATTGGCGCTCATTGAGGTAAACGCTGAGCGACTCGCCGATGAACGCGGAGGTGCCGGCGCCGCAAAACCACACTTCCTCGAAGCGCCCGGCGCGGACCCATTGACGCGCATCTGCAGCCATCGCCGCGATCTCGCGACTCACGGCACGCCAGACGGCCGGCTGATGCAGGATCTCCTTGTACGTCTGGGAATCATCCGGCGGTACCGTAGACGGACCGCCCTGCCTGCCTTGGAACATGCTTTGAATCCTCTCCTGCCCTATCTACGCGCCTTACGCCGCCCCGTGGCTCGGATTCCGGTCCGGGGATCGATGCAATGCACCGCGATCCCGAGTTCCTCAATCTGTTCCACCGCTGCAGGATCTGCGTCAGTGTCCGTCACGATCATGTGGACTTTGCGGATGTCGCAAATTCGATGCAGACTCGGAGTGCCGAATTTCGAAGAATCCGCGAGTACCACGACGCGATCGCTTGCACGGATCATGGCCGCATTCTTCTGCGCCTCCTCCTCGTTGAAGGTACTCAAGCCGAGACGCAAATCGATGGCGTCGGCGCCGAGGAAAAAGGTATCGAAATGCAGCTCCGTGAGGAACCGCTCGAGAAACCGTCCGCCGATCACCATCGTGTCGTAACGAACGGTGCCGGCTGGAACGATCACCTCATGCTGCTTGTAATGGCGCAGCAGATTCACCACCTCGAGATCGGCCGTGAGAATCGAGAGCCCACGAGCCTCCCCGAGCTGCGTCGCGAACATGCGCAGCGTCGATCCCGAATCGATGATAATCGAGCGCTCCCGCTCAATCAGTCCGGCCGCGTAGCGCGCGATCGAACGCTTCTTGTTGACGTTCACCTGCTCGCGATCCGAGACGCTGGGCGCAATCAGGTTGAGCCTGAAATCCGGCAGCTCGCGTGCCAGGGCCTTTGCCAGCTCGATACGAAACTCCGGAACGCCCTTGCAGCCGTAGTGCTTGCAGTAGCGCACGATGCTCGGCTCGCTGACGCCTGCCCCGGCCGCAATGGTTCGCAGCGGTGCGTGCATGAACGAATCCGGATCAGCCACCAGGTAACTGCCGATCCGGCCGAACGCCTTGGACAGATGACCGATATCGGCACGGATCCGCTCGAGCAGATCGCCCGGCGCATCCCGGTCGCCCGACTCTGTCCTCGCTGCGGCGGCCGGTCCATTGGGATTTCTTGTTTGGGGACTCATGAAGGCGCTCCAATCCGTGCGCGGCTCGTGCTGATACGCTTCTGCGCAAACAGCGCGTAGCTCAAAATGACTGCATACATGGGCACGAGCGAAATATACGCCAGTTGATTGCCGATGACGCGCGCAAGCAGACCGTACGCCGGCGGTACTACTGCGCCGCCGATGATGGCCATGATCATGATCGCCGCACCAGTCTTGGTGTGCTCGCTGAGCCCGGTGAGCGCGAGGGGGAAAATAGCCGGCCACAAAACCGCATTGGCAAAGCCGAGCGATGCCACGAACAGGATGCTGGGCATCCCGTGCGTCACCGTGATCCCAATCGTCAGCACGATCCCCAGCGCGGCGGACCAGGCGAGCGCACGCTCCTGGCTCATGCGCTTAGGCACGAGCACGATGCCGAGCAGATAACCGAGAACCATCGCTCCGAGCGTCAGACTTGCAAAGAAGCGTGCCGTCTCGATCGGAAAGTGCAGCGCTTGTCCGTAAAGAACAATAGTGTCGCCGGCAATCACCTCGACGGCCATCTCAAAAAACAATGCCCAGAAGCCGAACAGCAGCAACGGGTGATGCGTCCAGCGAAAGCCCTGCCGGCGCTCACTCTGATCGAGCTCTGCCGGCGGCTCCTTCGGCTCAGGTAGACCGGAGCGCGCGATCGCAAATGCGAGGATCAGCAACCCGACGGCCAGTGCGAGATAGGGCGGAATGAGCCGGTGCGCCAACTGATCAAGCTCCGTCGCGCCCAGAGTGCCCCGCGCTGCATGCTGCAGATGCCCGAATCCGACGAACACCACCGCGCCGAGCAGCATCGGACTGATCACGCCAGCGAGCTTGTTGCACACGCCCATGATAGACACGCGCCGCGCTGCACTTTCGTGCGGCCCGAGGATGATCACATACGGATTCGCCGCCGTTTGCAGCAGGCACAGCCCGGTACCCTGCACGAACAATCCGGTCAGGAATATACCGTATGAGCGCAACAGCGCGGCTGGCACGAAGACGGCCGTGCCCGCGGCCATCACGGCCAGTCCGAGCGCCATGCCTCTCTTGTAGCCGGTGATCGCCAGAACACGGGCCGAGGGAATCGCCATGACGAAGTAGGCGATATAGAAGGCAAACGCAACCAGCAGCGCCTCGAAGGTGTCAAGTTCGCACACCAGTTTTAGGAACGGGATCAGCACGCCATTCAGCCAGGTCACACAGCCGAACAGTGCGAACAGTCCCGCCATGAGCGCAAGCGCCCGACGGTCGGTGCCTGAGGGGGTTGAATTCATCGTCCTCTCCCGGCCGCTCACTCAGAATGTCCGCACGCAGTGCGCGCCGGAGAGTCGGCCGGCCCGCCATCTCCGCAGGAGGTCCGGTCAGGGCAGCACCCGACGGCTGCCCTGACCCGGCCATCAAATGAGCGCTTCGCACTCACCGCGACGCCCGGCGCACATCCATTGCCGCCGGCACGCTCCAGATCTGCGATGCCAGGTTGTGCCCGCAAGCCTGCACCGTCAGGGCACCGCTAGCACCCCCGGTCAGGCACTGATGCGTGCTCTGGTTGATGAGATTGCCCAGGAGCGTGTAATGCCAGCGCTGCAGTGCACTCGTAACGCACGCACTGAGGCGGGCACTGTGGCCGACCTGGGCGAGGCATCGTCCCCCGGTGCGCAGTGCGCCGTTCGGCAGGACCTGCCAGCTCTGCGCGCCTGATCCTGTGCACTCACCGACTGTGCCAGGCGCCGAAAGGCACCGGGTGTATGCCTCCGCCGTGCGATCGTGGGGCGCAACATTGGGCCGGATGCGCGTAATGACACCCATGCGCTGCGGAATGCCGCAAGCGGCAGTCGGCCGAATGGTCCAGATCTGCGTGTCATGCGCGCCAATGCGTGCCGCGAGGTCCGGCGCACCTGCACGGCGCGAGCCGGTCCAGAGCGCGACGCTCTCGTATCGGCAGGCGGCACCCGGGAAGCCGAGCGTACGCGGACGCAGCACCACATGCAGGGGGTGTGCGCTGCGGTTGAGGACTGCAACGGCGTAGCGGCCATCACTCAGCGGCTTCATCAGCACGTCCTCGTCCGGGGTACGGCGCAGCAGCGTGGCCATCTGGCCCAGGGGATCCTGATCGACGGCGATAACCGCCCTGTTGCCGAGAATATGGATGCTGGCCGTGGAGAGCTTATTGAGATTCGAGCTGAGAATCAGCGGCGCGGACATCATCGACCAGAGCGCCAGCTGGCTGCGCGTTTCCGCGAGCGTCATGCCCCGATCGCCACCGATGATGAAGTCCGAGTCGTTCCAGTTGCCTGGCTTCTGGAACCGGGCCAGCTGCAGGTTGTATTCGTAATTCCACATGACGCTCGCCCAACGCGAACGATTCGGCCGATGAGGGTCGAAAATCTCGATGTCTGAGCCCTCGCGCCAGAGTTGCCCGTAGCCGCGCACCCAGCTGAGCACGTCATACCACTGCGGCTGCCCCTGGAAATAGGCCGGCGCAGATTCGGAAAAGACGATCGGCCGACCGACCTGCTTCAGCGCCTCGCTTTCGGCCCGATAGGCGGCTCGATACGCCGCATTGGCCGACTCGCCCTTGGCGGTATACACGTTGCAGCCATCCAGTTTCAGGTAATCGACGCCCCAGGACGCGAACAGGCGCGCGTCCGCCAGGAAATGCGCTGCGCCGCCACCGTTCGGGACGCCGCTGCCGGCAAAGCCGCCGCAGGTCGCGTAACCGGCATCCTCGTAAATGCCGAACTTCAACCCGAGCGCGTGGATGCTATTCGCGACGGCGTGCATACCCTGCGGAAACTTGTGCAGGTTGGCCTGCAGGTTCCCGTTGCTGTCCCGGTGCTTGCGCATCCAGCAATCGTCGATGGTGACGGTGTTGTAGCCACGAGCCGCAAGACCGGTTTTTACCAGCGCTCGGGCATTGCCCAGAATCACGTTGGAATCGATGCGGCACTGATAGTGGGCCCAGTCGTTCCATCCCATCGGTGGCGTCGGCGCAAGGCCCCCCGCGGCGCTGGCCGCCGGAGCAAACCCAATCCCGAGCCAAAGCAGTGCCTGCAGCAGCAAAAGGGCGGCCGCACGGCGTGCACCGGATCCGGTCGATTTTTGAATCCGCGAGGCCGGCCAGGGATGCCTACGACCTACCCGAGCCGAAACCGCAGGGAAAGATATCATGTACGCCATGTGCGTTACCTGGATGTATGACCAAGCCAATTGATTCAGCGCGCCGTCGATCGCCATGCCCTGGTGTCGGCTTGCGGTGCGGGACCATCTCCGCCCGAATCCGCCGTGCCGCCCCGTATGGGCCGCATGCATTCAAGACCCACCCGTCGCCACGGACTCCGAGTGATGCCTCTCACATCGACATGCCCCCGCCCCCGGACTGGCTATTCGCGCTACCCCACCCAATTGCCTGCCGTTGCGCAGGCAATTTGGAACTATTTTTCACGTCGTGGAATATTTTTCCAGATTGACCGTCGCGACGTCAAGCCCGATGCCTCGTGCCACCACAGGTGGCCACGGCAGATGGCGCTGATCTGGGCCGTCCCGAAATCGGAACTAGAAACCCGTGCTGGCGTATCTGTTGACGTCTGCGTGTCGATCGGTGCCGCGAGCAGCCGGATCACGCTCGGCCACTCGCGCTTCGGATTCAGCTCGTTCTAAGTGCAGATCAGTGACGTCAACACCCGGGAATCGGGGCCGCACCCTGGGTCATCTCATCATCAAGTTTGCGGCATCGCGAAGGCCGGCCAGACTCTCTCTGCTCCCATGCCCTCGCCCCCCAAAACGGCCGTCCTCATGCCGAACACGCAACACGCCGCAGAGTCCACACGGCGCGGAATCGGGGCCGCAGACATCCTCGAATCACCCCAACGCAGCAGCCGCCGCGACACAAACCGATCGAATACCGTGCGCTCATGCTCGCAACACGAAGATATGCACCAGCAGTCAATGCGTCATGCACGTTTGATCATAGCTCGACCCCGATGTTGGAGATTGGATGCTGCCGAAGTGCTTCTGTTCGCTCATTTCGCGGCATCGGCCTATCGTATCTCGTGCCTGCAATGTACAATTTTGGCGCTCGATGCGTTCTCGAGGAAGGCTCATGAGTAGAAATGCAAGCGTCGGCTGTACCGAACTGCACACCCTCGCGGCAGCGCCTCAGCGTGTTCACCGCCGCTCGGTTGGCAGCACGTGCGGCGGTGCGCACCATCAGCGTGCAGCTCATGCCGGTGCGACTCGATGACCCGCCGCATGGCGGCCAAATCGGACAGCCCCCTCGACGCCTTGTCTGAAACGCACCGCCGCGGCACTCAAACGAATTTCCCAGCCGAAGTTGCTCCGCAGCCGCGAGAAGGCCACGCTCCCGCTCGCGCTGGCGACCCCACCAGGAACCCGAAGAACCAGATGACCCGAGCGTCACGCCCGACGCACGCGCGAATCGCGTCCCGCTTTTTCCACAAATACTCCGACAGACGTGGACTCATCTCGCGCGACAAGTGGCAGTGGGCAGTACTCACGGTGGTGCTGCTCGGCGCGACGATGTCTGCGCTCGACGTGACCATCGTCAATATCGCGCTGCCGACAATCAAACATGAATTCGGCTCGACGCTTGCTGCCGTCGAGTGGGTCGCAATGGCGTACATGATCGTGCTGGCCCTGGCGCTACCGATCGTGGGTCGGCTCGCCGACATCTTTGGCCGAAGCCTCCTGTACAACATAGGCTTCGGTGTATTCATCGTGGGATCCGCGCTATGCGGCTTCGCCCCGGGCATCGTCACCCTGGTGGTTGCGCGCGCACTGCAGGCAATCGGGGCTGCATTATTGCAGGCTAATTCAGTTGCGCTCATCACCCAGGTATTCCGCAGCCGAGAGCTCGGCCGTGCCCTGGGCGCTCAAGCCGCGGTTCAGGGTACGGCAATGGCACTCGGGCCGTTCGTCGGCGCGATGCTCATCACCTTTGCCGGTTGGCGCTTCATTTTCTTCGTCAACGTCCCAATCGGAATCGCCGGCGCCGTGGCGGCACATTACATCCTGCCCCGGCATCATCGGCGCCACCGCGACGTCAAGCTCGACTATCTGGGCAGCACGCTGCTTACCGTCGGATTGATGGCACTCGTGCTGGCCGTCAATAAGGCAGGATCGGCCGGGTGGGCCTCGCCACTGATCCTCTCTCACCTGCTGCTCGGCGTGGTGTGCATCGCCGCATTCGTGATCACCGAGCGCCTCGTTAAGCACCCGACGATCGATCCTTCGCTATTTCGCAAATACACGATTGCGGCCGGAAACGTCACGGCATTCCTGGCGTACTATGTGTTGTTTGCCGTTCTGTTCCTGATGCCATTTTATTTCGAGGAGGTCCTCGACTACAGCGCGGCGCGCACGGGAATCATGCTGACGGCAATCCCGTTGTCCATGGCGTTGCTCGCGCCATTCGCGGGCCGGGCCTCCGATCGGCTGGGTTCGCGCAAATTCCTGGTCGGCGGCTCGCTCTTGCTCGCCTTGGGGTCGCTGTCTCTCGTCTTCGCCACGAGCACCACGGGACCCGTGCCGCTCCTGATCGAGATGCTGATCCTCGGCGCCGGTCTGGGCATGTTCACTCCGGCGAACAATCGCGCCACCATGGCGGCGACTCCACGGGACAAACTCGGCATGACCGGCGGATTCCTCAACATGATGCGCTCGCTGGGCGTCATCCTCGGAATCGATATCTCCGGCATGCTGTTTCTGGCCGTCAGTGGCGCTCATTCTGCCGCACACAGAGCCGGGGTCGGCGAAGATCGGGAAGCACTGGCACTGTCCAGCAAGCCTGCGTTTATGGACGGGCTGCACGTGGTGATGATGACGCTCGTGGGAGTGGCGCTGCTCTGCGCGCTATTCTCGTATTTCCGCAAGAACGACTCAGAGAAGGAGCCCCCGGCCGTGCACATCGAACCGATGGGCGCCTGAGGTCGTTCGGCACCTGAAGAGCGGGGTCCAACCGTTAGACCGCAACGACAGCCGGCCACGCACACCCAGCGCTTGCGATCAACTCTCAGGATCAGCAGTGGCGGCCGTCAGGGGCGGCAGGCTGCGATCTGCAGTTCCTCTCCTGAATGGGCGGCACACTTCCATTTCCCGGTGCCCCGGGACGAGGTCTTGGCACGCTAAGTCGACCCTGCGCTCCTCCATTCCTCACCGCGTACGCATGGCACATCCGAGTGAGACCTCAACGCTCGAAGCAGTCCACGCCCGGCACCGCAGGACGCATCTGGCGGCACAAGACGGAGCATAGGCGTCGCGCATTTGTGACCACTACAGCAACGCCGCAAGCGTAGATATACCTCAGACCCGGCAACGAACCCGAATTCGAATCCCGCGCTGTTCTGGCATCGCCGACCGCAGAGAAGATCCGCACTGCACTGTTCAAACGGGTGCTGTATCACCGCCCTCTGGTGAACATCCACGGTTGCAGTTTAGGGATACACCATCACATCGAGCGGCATCGAGTTCTCAGAGCCGATCTGCGCCCATCTGCCGAAGCTGCGCTGCCAGCAGGGCGATCACGGACGGGAAGCTCCAGGAGGGTCTGAAAAATGTGCAATTTTCGCCCGCCGGGTCTTTGCAGCTTCCGTCCGGTGCGGACAACGCAACGCCAGCGAGACCGCGACCATAATCATCAGAGCTGGCAGCTTGCTTGAAGTATCCCCACTCATTCGATGGACTTGTCGGCCCGCCTGGACATTTTTTCCCGCGATTGAAATTATGGTGTTCACTCCAATCGGCGCTCCACTTCTGCACGCGAGAACATTCCTCGAACCACGACCACGTCATGGTCTGCATACTCGAGGACCACGAAATGCGAAGCTCCGGTGCGCTCAAAGCGCTCGCGCACATCCGCAACCGTGGCAAGCGCGAGCCACGGAACATCGATGGCCGGCACCGCATCACCGGGCGTCATAACGTGGCTGACCTTGATCTCACTGCGGCCGGTGATTCCCTCGCTTCGGAGGAACTTCGTGACGCGATCACCCATGATGTCGTATGAGGTGATCAGACCCACGGCGACATCGCCACGCATGGCGAAAAGCGCGCGCACGCCAGCCTCAATCATCACGAGCAGCGCGTCGTCAATGCGACTGTCCACCGCGACGGTAACAGGGGGCTCCCGCGTGAAGTCGGTCATGACGCGCACCGCCGGCTCAAGCAGCGCAACGCGTCCCGCCGCTTGCGCAAGTCGGCGCCGCCTAGCGGCCTGACTGCCGCGCTCGAGCGGAGTGGCGCGACTGATGGACGCGAATGTGCCCAGTCTGGTCTCATCACTTTCTGTGTCAACCATATGCATTCTCCAAATATGACATGCCAGAACGCACTCGCGACTCCGACCGCAAGCCGCTCACTGATGAAGCGCGGCGAATTCCTCAAAAGTCGCCCCACCCGGCGGGCACCTGGGCGTGGTCACGACCGGGAATGTGCTGTCCATGGCCGCGCCGGTGCCGGCGGACCTACCGATCCAAAGCCGCCGAGCAGCCGCGCAGTGCGCCGCATACTGAAAGAGTGAACGCTGCGCTTGCGGGGTAAAGTCAAATGCGCCCCTCAGCGGGTACGAAGCCGAAATCGCCGCGTACTCGAACGTGATTCCGCGCCGGCGCAGCGTATCGGCGGTTGCTTGCAGCAGCGTCTGCGTCCGAAAATTGAGGGCTACGGACAGACAGCGCTGGAAGACGGAGATCGCGTTGTCGCGCGTCGGGCGTGGGACACCGCGCAGCATGCCGTTGATGATCACGTGCACAATCGTAGGTTGCGCTCCGGCCCGCACGGATCGAGGCAAATCCTTCGGCGCTGGCGCGATAAAGAAAGGCAGAGTCACGCCGCCATCAACTTCTGTCTCTGCGTGCGTCACGCCGTGACTGCGAAATCTCACCACCACTGGTGGAAACATTCCCGGAACGCTCGCGGAAGCCAGGAGAACGCTCCGGATGAGTGGCTTCGCGTTCTTGCCGCCGTGCAGTGCGATGGAACCCAGATCCCAGATGACCGGCTCTCCGCTCGACAAATCGGTTGTGGCGACCAGCAGCAGGCGGCCCTTACGCGCCTGGGCGGCAATGGCCGCAATCATGGCCTTGTTGACGTAGCGCGCGATCAGGTGCCGCAAGGGCTCACCGCGGTATAGGCTTGAACCGAACAGGCCCGCGAGCCCACGGCTCTGCACGAGTCCCCTGGTGACACCGCCGGTGAAGATCCGTGCCATCTCCGGGTACCAGGCCGGGCCGAGGAACGCAAAGGGCGCCAGCAGTGCCCCCGCGCTCACTCCGGTAACAACCGTGAACTGCGTACGCGCTCCGGCGCGGGCGGCGCCAACGAGGGCACCGGCACCGAACGCGCCGTCCGCGCCGCCGCCCGAGAGCGCGAGAATGCTGAGCTGACGAGCGCCAGAGCGCACCTCGAGTTGATGTACGAGCCGGGCTGAGGAAACCGATGTGAACGACCACCGGCTAAAGCCGGTGGCTTCGGAGTACGGCTCAAGCCGGGTGTCCGTCGGCCAGGGGCCGACCGACAGACTCACACGATTTTGAAGTTGTCATCAGGCTCCTCAGGCACTTGATTCTCAATGTATTTCTGCCAAACCTCGTCAGTCACGTTCCCGCTCGACGCCACCCAGTAACCTCTCGCCCACAGATGCTGGCCCCAATATCGCTTTCTCAACGCCGTAAATTCACTCAGCAGTCTATGTGAGCTCTTTCCTTTCAGAAATTGCACGGCTCGGGACACCGACACTTGTGGCGGAATCGATACGAGCAGATGCACGTGGTCCCGATTGATCGCCCCAGCGTAGATCGTCATCTCCAGACTCCGAGCGATCTCCCGCAAGAGCTCTCTGGCCCGCAGCCCGACGTCCCCTACCAAAACCGGGTACCGGTACTTCGTAATCCACACCAGGTGGTATTTGCAGTCCCATACCGCGTGGCTGCTGCTCTTGTAGTCTTTCATGCACCAGATGCTATATCCGGCCGACCTTCCCGTCGCCTAAAGGCGAGGGATTTACGGATCCCCTATGGGGGACTTTAAACCGTCAGCCCGATTGACTGGACCGGTCGCGCACGAGGTTCGCCGACCGCGTCCCGACAGCGCCGGTCACGGAACCGGCGTACACTACACACCATGACCGATGTGGAACGGGAAAACCTCCTCGCCATCGCCGGCAACGAGCTTGCGACCGCCCTGCCCCAGGCCTGGGCGGTGTATGCCTATGGCAGCTTCGCACGGGGCGATGAGTGGCCGAACAGCGATCTCGATATTGCGGTCCTGATGCCGCCCGGACAAGAGATCCCCGACCGACTCGAAGTGATGAGCACGGTCGCCCGGCGGATTGGCCGCGATGTAGACTTGGCCGATCTGCGGCGCACCGGCCTTGATCTCGCCATGGAGGTCATCAGAGACGGCCGTCCCTTATGGGTGCGCCAGCGCGATGCAACCCTGCAGTGGGAAATCCAACAG
>JAKADE010000046.1 GCA_021820785.1 Pseudomonadota bacterium | reverse complement strand
GCGCGGCTGCACAGAGGTGCCGCGCCGTCGCCGGCTTCGGGCTATGGACGACGGAGATAACCGTGCCCCATCAGGCCTCATACACCACGTGCAGGGACACGATTCTACAGTGATGCGATCCCCTCGCGCAGGGCGTATTTGGTCAGTTCCGCGACCGAGTGCAGATCGAGCTTGCGCATGATGTTGCGCCGGTGGGCTTCCACAGTCCCGATCGAGATATTCAGCTGTTCTGCGATCTCCGGGGAGCGCTGCCCCTGCGCGATGAGGCGCAGCACCTCGCGTTCGCGCCGCCCGAGCTTACGGTTCTCCGTGTCCGGATCCTGGTCCCTCAGCTGCGAGAAGAGATTGCCGGTGACTTCGGGGCTGACATAGTTCTGACCGCGTTCGACCGCGCGAATCGCCTGCAGGAGTTCCGTTCCGGCGGCGTTCTTCGAGACATACGCCGCGGCGCCCGCACGCAGCATTTCGGTCACGAAGTGCTTCTCGGCGTACGCCGAGAGCGCCACGATCCGGGCGGTGCAGCCCACCTGACGCAGCCGATGGGTCAGTTCGATGCCGTTGTAATCCGGCAGCCCGATGTCGAGAACGATCACGTCCGGATTCAGTGTCTGCGCACTGCGGATCGCGTCCTGCGAGGAGCCGACCTCACCTATGACTTCGAAATCCGCTTCTCTGCTCAGCGCATCCCGTACGGCTTCACGCACCAGCCGATGATCTTCGACGAGCAGAATGCGAGTGGTCATCGGGTGGGTGACTCGTGCCGGAGCAGAGTTTCAGGTCGTGTCATGGCGCTGGGCCGGCGTGCGAGTATCCGCCTGCGGTTCATCCCGCATCGGTGCGCGCAGGATTACCGTCGTGCCTTCGCCGGGGCGCGAGAGCAGCTCGAACGAACCGCCGATGAGCCGAAGCCGTTGCCGGATCGTCGCAAGGCCCGACCCGGAGGGAGCCGCCGGGATCCGCAGGTTCGGATCCAGGCCAATGCCGTCATCGATGACCCGCAGCACGATATCGGCGCCGTCGGCTTCGAATTCGACGGTCGCGCGGTCGCTCTTGGCGTGTTTGGCTGCGTTGATGAGCAGCTCGCGGGCGGCTCGGTACAGGATCGAGCGGGTCACGTCCGTCAGCGATTCCGGATCGCCGAACTCGATGACTTCGATATGGATCGGGAAGGTCCGCTCGACATCGTCAGCGAGTGTACGCAGCGCCGCGCCGAGACCGTGCTGATGCAGTGCCGCGGGCGCTAGATTCGCCGCGAGCGTGCGGGTGGCACTGTTGGCGCGTTCGATGAGGGTGTCGAGTGCGGCTGCCGTCTCGCGGATGTCGGGGTTCGCGCACCCCACGAGCGGCAGCAGCCGGATGCGGGCCGCCGCGAGCAGTTGTCCGAGGTCATCGTGCAGGTCGCGGGCGAGACTTTCGCGCTCGCGGAATTCGGTGTCTTCGAGCTCCGCCACGAGCATGCGCAGCTGTGCCGTGCTTTCATGGACATGCTGCTGCAGCTCCTTGATGCGTTTGGTGCCGGAGATGTCCTCAGCCAGGAGAATGATTCCGCCGATCTCGCCGAGACTGTTGCGCCAGGGCGCGAGCGCCCACCGCAGCCAGGTGTGTGTCCCGTCCGGACGGATCCACAACTCCTCGTCGCGTTTGATGAATTCCCCGGCCTGGCCGCGCTGATGCGCGTCGCGCCAGGGTCCGGGGAGGTCCGGATACAGTTCGTAGTGATTCACGCCGATGATGTTCGTGCAGCCTCGACCGAACTCGGTCACCCAACGGTCGCTGGCGGCGATGTAGCGCATGTCGCGATCGAACATGGCCATGGCGATCGGTGCCTGGGCGGCGAACTGCTTCAGCTCCAGATGGGCCGCCTGCAGGTGGTTGTAGGCTTTTTCGAGTTCACGCTGCAGCTGGCGTTGCTCCGTCACGTCGCGGATGACTGCAGCGATCAGCGTGCGGTCTGCGGCGTACACCGTGTTCAGACTGACTTCGACCGGAAACTCGCTGCCGTCCTTGCGGCGTGCGGCAAGCTCGTGTTGCGTGCCCAACCGCCGGGCTCGCGGTGCGCTGCAGGCACCCTCGGCGGCGTCGAGGTGATCGGTGGGCTGGAGGGACGGGAGGAGCCACTCGACGGGGTGACCCAGCAATTCTTCCGGCTCGTAGCCGAAAAAAGTGCGCACTTGCCGATTGGTGAATGCGATGGCGCCTGTGCCATCGATGATCACGATCGCGTCCGGAGCGCACTCCAGGACGTTTTGAACCAGGTCGGCCGACAGCATGGAACGCCACGGAGCCATACTGATAATTCTGGTCCTAAACTGGGTCACTAGTATCGCGCGATTCGTGTGTCAGGGGTATCCGTATGAATGCGGATCTGGCGAGGGTGCCAGGCCTCGGCGTCCGAACGGCGCCGGCCATGCGGGCCGGCGGTTCGCTGCAGCGGCCCCCCTTGAAACGCAGGTTCCGGCCCGGTACGGGTGAGGGCCGAGGCACATTGGGGAATGCGCATGAGGTCCGGCGGAGGGGTTTGAGTCGGGTGCGGCCAGTTCGTATGATCGGTCCCGTCCGGCGAGGCGTCGAGTGTTCATCCTTGCGGCGGCGGGTGGGGAGCCCCCACGCGGATGCGGCACAGGCCCGCGCGGACGCGCGCTGCCGGGACGGTCGCGGGGGGATTACAGGGACCTCACGGCATTGAGCATGAAAGGTCTGGCACCATGACATCGACTAGGATTGAGTGCATCAAGGCGATGGAGATTCTGGACTCGCGGGGCTTTCCGACGCTGCGGGTCACCGTACGGCTCGCCGATGGAACCCTGGGCACATCCTCGGTGCCCTCCGGGGCCTCGACGGGCGAGTTCGAGGCCGTCGAGCTGCGCGACGGCGATCCGCGTCGCTACGCGGGCAAGGGCGTGCGAAAGGCGGTCGCCAACGTCAACGAGATCATCGGCCCGCGTCTGATCCGTCTCGATCCGGGGGAACAGGCCCGCATCGACAAAATGATGCGGGAGTTCGACGGTACGCCGAACAAGGCGCACCTCGGTGCGAACGCCATTCTCGGCGTCTCGCAGGCCGTCGCCTGCGCGGCGGCGGCCGCTCGGCGGATGCCGCTGTATGCCTATCTCGGCGGTGTCGGGGCCTTCCGTATGCCGGTGCCGATGATGAACGTGATCAACGGCGGCAAGCATGCGGATTCGAGCCTGGATTTCCAGGAATTCATGATCGTTCCGGGCGGCGCGCACAGTTTCGCCGAAGCCCTCCGCTACGGCGCCGAGACGTTCCAGGCGCTGAAGAAGCTGCTGCACGAGCGCGGGCTCGGCACCGCGGTGGGAGACGAGGGGGGCTTCGCCCCGGCGCTGAAGAGCAACGACGAGGCCTGCGAGCTCATCGTGACCGCCATCGAGCGGGCCGGGTTCCGCCCGGGCGAGGACATTGCGATTGCGCTCGACCCGGCGGCGACGTCGTTCTTCGAGGAAGGACGCTATCGGCTGACGCGCAGCCGCCAGGGCGAGAAGTCCGCGGCGCAGATGATCGCGCTGTACGGGAGCTGGGTCGACCGCTATCCCATCGTGTCGATCGAAGATGGTCTCGCCGAAGGCGACTGGGAGGGCTTTCAGGCGATGACGGCGCAGCTCGGGGATCGCATTCAGATCGTCGGGGACGACATCCTGGTGACCAATCCGCAGTTCATCCGCCGTGCCATCGGTGAGCGGACCTGCACGGCGGCGCTCATCAAGCTCAATCAGATCGGCACCGTGAGCGAGACGGTCGAGGCGATTGGATTGTGCCGAAAGGCGGGTTGGGGATACGTGGTTTCGCATCGTTCGGGTGAAACGGAGGACAGTTTCATCGCGGATTTCGCAGTGGCGATGGGCGGCGGACAGATCAAGACCGGTTCGCTGTGCCGCTCCGAGCGCATGGCGAAATACAATCGACTGCTCGAAATCGAGCATGAGCTCGGGGAGGGCGCCCTCTACGGGGTGTGAGCCTGCGCGCGTGGTCCGGTACGGCGATGCGCCGCCGGGCCCGGCGCGGGGGCGGGACCATGCGGCAGCATTTGCGCCGATTCTCCGATCTGGTGCGGCGTCGGCTGCTCGACGGGGAACACCTGACGCTGTACGGTCCGCGCGGGGGCGGCAAATCGAGCGTACTGCGCGCGCTGGAGGAACAGCTGCGCCGCGAAGCAGTGCCTTGTGCATACGCGCCGGTCACCGACGCGCTGGCGCACATCACCCGGGCTCTCGAGTGCGCCTACCCGACGGTTGCGACCTCAGAGGTCGGGCGTCGTGCCGCCCGGGGACGCCTGTAGAGTGCGGCCGACCGGTGCGCCTGCGTCCTGCTGCTCGATCATTTCAGCTGTAGTGGTAGCGCCATGGTGTCCTTCCTGCGCCGGCTGCACGGCCGGGTCGCAGGGGTCCTCACGGCGGTCGACATCGAGAACGAGGCACAGCGGCGTGCCCTGGAGGCGTGGCGCTACGGTGCGCTGACGATTCGCATGCCGGCCGCGCCGCCCGCCACGCTGCGCAGGCTTCTGGCGGTGCAGGCCGAGCGGCTGCAACTGCCCGAATTCGACCGTCGGGTCCGGGCGGCCCTGGTGGCTGCGGCCCGGGGCCGGCCGGGCTGGATCGTTTCCTGTGCGGAATTGGCGCGCGAATCCCGATATTGGGGCGATCAGGGTCTGCTGCTGAGCGTCCTGTGTGTCGATACCGAGGCGGTCGTGCGGTACGACGCGCTCCAAATGCTGGTGGCGAAGTCCTGCGTCGATCCGCGCGCTCTGCCCGGCGGGGACTGAACGCGGCGGCGATGTCGAGTGCTCAGCACGCTCCGATCGACGGCGGATCCGATTGATCGGGGTTGATGACCCCGAAGTACGCTGGCGTATAGGCGTAAAAGAGGCGAATTTTCTGCTCGTGCAGTCGCGCGAGCAGCTTCTGCGCTTCGTCTTCGGTCGCGAGGAATTCCACCTCGACGGCAAGCGTGCCGGCGAGCTCGAAGAACCGTGCCTCGTGCAAAACGTGGTGGCGACCGAAGCCGGCCATTGCCTTGAAGGCCGAGCCGCCACGCAGGCCAAGCGCGTTGCCTTGTTCGAGCAGCCACTCCCACACGAGCCGACCCTGATGGCGGTGATCCTCGTGGACGTAAAACCGCAACAGTGAGCCTTGCACGGTAAGGCGGCCTCCGAATCATCAGGTGTCCTGCTTGCGACGAACACATTTGAGCCGAACGCCAGCGCGGCGCAGGCGGACGCCTGTTGTATGCGGCAGAAGTATATTCCACAGCAGCCTCGACGCGCCACGGCTTCGGTCGCCGGGTATCGGATCTCAGGCTGCGCTCGAGCCTCTCGTGCCGTCAGTCGCCGTCCGGCAGCGGACGGGATTTGCGCGCCGAGTCCACGGCGACGTAGGTGAAGGTGGCCTGCGTCACTTTGACGAGTTCGCCGCCCTCGCGCGGACGTCGCCAGGCCTCGACGAAAATGTGCATCGAGGTCCGCCCCGTCTGGGTCAGGCGTGCGAACAGGCTCACTTCATCACCGACGAAGACCGGCTGCAGAAAGGTCATCCGGTCGGCGGCAATCGTCACCGCGCGGCCCTTGGCGCGCCGGGTCGCGACGATTCCCGCGGCCAGATCCATCTGGGACATCAGCCAGCCGCCGAAGATATCTCCGGCCGGATTCGTGTCCGAAGGCATCGCGACGGTGCGGATGGCCGGCTGTTCGGTCCGCGGGTCGAGGGGCACGGGGGGCGGGGGCGTGTCGTTGCGGGCAGTCATCAGGGCTCCGGGGGCGGCTTCGCGCCTCTGTCCCCCGCAGCGGAGGCATTGGGCGGACATACGGCAGGGTCAGAGTTTGCGTGTCGTGACGACAGGCCGTCGGGCATCGCGGCTCGCTCCGGCCCCGGGTCATGGCAGCGGCCGGATCATACAACAGTGCGGCGAACCAGTCCGGCAGGCATCTGCGTGGCCACGTGGAGAGATTCCCGCAGCGCCAGGGCAGGTGACTTGTCGGTAGGCACAGCGCGCGGTCCCGTTGCGGACTTCTAGGATCCTCGAAGTCATTCTCACCATGGCCGGGGATCTGTCCGGGGATGCACGGTCACTGTCTCTGTAATTCGGGTACGCATCATCCTGTGCCCGTGGGCCGTCGGTGCGGAAAGCCGCGACATCCTGGAGCGGGCGATGCATCGGGGCGACGCCGCTGGAACCGGCGCGCTGTCCGGCCCACGCGAGATTGCGCCCCGGGGTCTGGCTCGCGCGCCGCTGGGCGATTCGCTTCGCGCCAATCGTCACGCCATCGGATGAGGGCTTCTATTGGCTCACCGCCGTCATCGCCCACAGCGTCGGCTGGGCGTTCGGGGATTGGGTCGGGGAGCGGCTCGGCTGGGGTCTGTCGGGCGGGATTGCCGTGAACCTCGGCATCATCGTGCTGGTGCTCCTGCGGTGGCGCACCCACCGCACCCGCCGCATCAGCCGCGGAGCGCTCTACTGGATCGGGTCCGTCGTCCCGCGCATACCGTGCCAGCCGCTGCCGCCCCCAGAGGCCCGCTACGCTCAGGCGGCACTGACCCTGGGCGTCTGCACGCGCCGGGCAGGTGCGGCACGGTTTGCGGTGCTCGGCGGGGTGTCCGGCGCCAGCAGACCGTCACCGATCCGCAGAACTTTCCACGTCTCGGTGCCCTGGCCGCCCAGGAGGGCGAGGGCCAAGGGTGGCGCCAGATCGCACCACTCGATGCCGAGACCTTCCGGTGAGCGGCGCGCCACATAAGCACAAGCGCTCGGCAGCGGGAGACCGTGATGGTTGCCGAGCGGTACCTCGAGTTCGAGGAGCGTCCCGACTGCGGCCAAAGAGCGAGTGAGCACGAACGCGCCGCTGACACTGAGGTTCTGCAGATATCCGCTCGTCGCGGCGCCGTCGCCAATGCGCAGCTGTACCGCAACCCGTAAGTTTGACCGCTGCCCCCATCGATGTTCCATACGTCCCCCCAACGCCACAGCGCGCACTTCATCATCTACGCACCGAGCATTCCAGTTCGTGGCCATTTGCAACAATACGCAGTTGCCGCCGGGTCGTGCTGAACACCTCAAGAATACGCATTTTCCACTAGAGAACTGCGCGGTTGTCCTCTTGGTCGGAAGTCTCGGTCGGGTTATACGTGATGCGGATGTCGAACACGGTGTAACGTCGCGGTGCTCAGCATCGGACCACAGCGAGGCACGCGGGTGAAGCGGTGAGGAGCCATGGCTGACAGCAGCGGCAACAGATTCGCGTCATTCTGGTTCTGGGCCGCATTGATCGGGATGCTGGTGGGGATGCAGTTTCTGCTGCTGGCCCCGCGGGCTGCAACGCTTCCGTACAGCGATTTCAAGACACTGCTTGCGGCCGGCAAGGTTCGTGAAGCGGTGGTGGGGCAAAGCACGGTCGATGCACAGATCGACATCAGTGGTGCGCAGACGCTGTTGTCGGCGGAGGACTTCAAACGGCTGAGCGACGCGCCGGTGGTTGCGGGGACGCAGCTGCGCCAGGTGGTGACGCAGCGAGTCGACGATCCCAAGTTGGCCGCCGAGCTTCAGGCGGCCCACGTGCGTTTCTCCGGCGCCGCCTCAAATCCGTGGTTGCGCACGGTCTTCGAGTGGGTGCTGCCGTTTCTGCTCCTGTTCGGGGTCTGGAGCTGGTTGATGCGCCGCGGTATGGGTGGTGGCTCGGGTCTGGCGATGGGCGTCGGGCAGAGCAAGGCAAAGCTGTACGTCGAGTCCACGACCCGTGTCCGGTTTGCCGATGTCGCGGGCATCGACGAGGCCAAGCAGGAACTCGAGGAGGTGGTACAGTTCCTGCGCGACCCGCAACGCTTCCGTGGGCTCGGTGGCAAGATCCCTAAAGGCGTGCTCATCGTCGGTGCACCCGGAACCGGCAAGACGCTGCTCGCCAAAGCCGTGGCCGGGGAGGCGGGTGTTCCGTTCCTCTCGATCAGCGGCTCGGAGTTCGTCGAGATGTTCGTCGGCGTCGGCGCGGCACGCGTGCGGGATTTGTTCGCACAGGCACGCGCGCGTGCCCCGTGCATCATTTTCATCGACGAGCTTGATGCTCTCGGCAAGGCGCGCGGGATGAGCGGGCTGGCCGGCAATGACGAGCGCGAGCAGACCCTCAATCAGCTGCTGGTTCAAATGGACGGGTTCGAGTCCGACAGCGGCGTCATCATCCTGGCGGCCACCAACCGGCCGGAGATTCTCGATCCGGCATTGCTGCGACCGGGGCGATTCGACCGGCACGTCGCCATCGACCGACCGGATATCAAGGGGCGCGAGGCGATTCTCAAGGTGCATGCCAGGAGTGTGAAGCTCAGTCCGGCGGTGGATTTGGCCCAGGTGGCTGCCAAGACGCCGGGATTCGCCGGTGCGGATCTGGCGAACATCGTTAACGAGGCGGCCCTGCATGCGGCCCGATTGAACAAGACTGCGGTCGAGCCGCAAGATTTCGATGAGGCGATCGATCGCGTGGTTGCGGGGCTGGAGAAGCGCAATCGTGTCATGAACCCCAAAGAGAAAGAGACGGTGGCGTATCACGAGGCCGGCCATGCGTTGGTGGCCGAGAGCCGCCCGCATGCCGACCGGGTGAGCAAGATCTCGATCATTCCACGCGGCATCGGTGCGCTCGGTTACACCCAGCAGTTGCCCACGGAGGACCGTTACCTGCTCAAGCGCAGCGAGCTGCTCGATCGGCTGGATGTGCTGCTGGGTGGACGGGTTGCCGAAGAGTTGATCTATGCGGACGTGTCGACCGGCGCGCAGGATGACCTGCAGCGTGCCACGGACATGGCACGGCACATGATCACGCAGTACGGCATGAGCGAGCGGCTCGGGCAGGTTGCGTTCGATACGGGTCGGCGCGGAGCGTATTTGACGGTGCCGGACATGCCGCAGATGGCGGTCTACAGTAATGAGACCGCGAGAGTGATCGACGAGGAGGTCGCACGGCTGATCCGCGAGGCGCATGACAGAGTCGCCAGGACTCTGGGTGAACAACGCGAGAAACTCGAGTCGCTGGCGCGCTTGCTGCTCGAACGGGAAGTCGTCGACCGGGCCGCGCTCGATGCCGTATTGGGGACGAACAGTGCACCGCAGAGCGCAGACGCCGATGTGACGCCAGTGCGCGACAGTGCAGCCGTCGGCTGACCGCACACATCGCCATCAATCCGAGATCCAGTGATTCCGGCGCACCGGCAGTGCCGCCGGATGCCGACGGTTTGCGCTGAAGGAGTCAGTTGTTATCATCGGGCCAGAGGCTGCGCGTGGCCAGCGGAGGTGACAGGAGGCGTTTTGCAAATCGTGGTGATACTCGCGCACCTGCGCAGCGGGATCGTGCGCCCCAGAGCATGGCTTCGAGGCATGAGCAGACGCGTCTCGGGGCATCCACGCTTGAGGAGTGTGCCGCAAGGCGTGCGCACTGCGGCACGGCGGTGCATCCCGTCGAACCATGGCGCCTGGAGCGCGCGGTGAGCGGTCTCGACGGTGCGACGCAGGAGAGGACCGAGGATTTTCACGGCATGATCGGCCGCAGCGCGGTCATGTTGACGCTGTATGAGGAGGTCCGGCAGGTGGCTCGCGCCGGAGGCTCGGTACTGGTCTGCGGGGAGAGCGGGGTGGGCAAGGAACTCATTACCCGGGCGCTGCATGCCGAGAGTGATCGCGGCGGCGGACCGCTGATTCCCGTCAATTGCGCCGGGATTCCCTCCGAGCTGCTGGAGAGTGAGCTGTTCGGTCACGCCAGCGGAGCATTCACGGGCGCGCAACACGCTCGGCGCGGGCTGTTCGCCGAAGCGCATGGCGGAACCGTGTTGCTCGATGAGATCGCGGAACTGGCACCCGAGATGCAGGCAAAACTGCTGCGGGTGCTGCAGGATGGACAGATCCGGCCGCTCGGCGCGAACTTCGAGCGGCAGGTGGATGTGCGCGTCGTGGCGGCAACCAACCGCGATCTGGAGCGCGAGGTGACGCGCGGCCGCTTCCGTGAGGACCTGTTTTTCCGCTTGGCCACATTCACGCTGCGCGTTCCGCCACTGCGTGAGCGGGGTGAGGATCTGCAGCGGCTGGCGGAGCATTTCGTGCGCCGATTCAGTGGGGCACTCGGGCGCGCGCCGCTCGAGTTGAGCGATGCGGCGGTGAGTCTGCTGAGCGCCTATCCCTTTCCCGGGAACGTTCGCGAACTGGCCAACTTGATCGAGCGGGCAGTCACGTTCTGCGCCGGTGGGCAGATCGTGCCGGGCGACCTGCCGGAGACGGTGCACGCATGCGGCGCCGGAATTCCCGGCAATGGCGTACGCGAGGGTTCGGCACGAGGCGCCGCCATGCCGACGTTGCGCCAGATACAGCTGCGCTACGTGCGCTACGTGTTGGACCAGGTCGAGGGCAACAAACGCCGCGCGGCCGAGGTGCTCGGCATCGGCCGAAGAACCCTGTATCGCTACCTCGGCGATTGAGTCGGGCACCGTGTGTCGATCTGGCACATGTGCCGATCGGGCGCGCTCCGGGAGAAGGGAAGCGCCGCATTGCCGCCTGTAAATGGCTGTGACTGCAGCATGAGCGCGACTTGCGGCGGCGGCGTGCATGGCACGCGAATTGCACCTTTCTGCCCAGGTGCCCCCCGTAAGGGTGCAGTGAAAGGAGATCCTGATGCAGATCAACAGCAAAGTTCTGGCGCTTGGCCTGGGTGCATCGGCCCTGCTGATGAGCGCTGCGGCGCTCGCTCAGCATTACGCGCCGCCGCAGCAACCTCCGATGCGCTCGAGCGCCCAGCCGCAAGTGCGGGTGAATCCCCGAACCCTCGCGAAGTTCAAGCGCGCCTATTTTTCGGTGAAGACCATCGAGCACCGGTATTCCGCCGAGGTGCGTCAAGTGCATAACAATCAGGCCGCGTTGAGATTGCGCCAGCGGGCACAGACGCAGATGGTGAGCGCGGTGAAGTCGGCTGGTCTGACCATCCCGCAGTACAACAACATGATGTTGCTGATGCAGCGTGAACCGGCGCTGCGCAAGAAGGTCATCGGGCACTGATCGGCAGTTGTGCCTCGGCGCACGTCCCGTGAGCGGGGCGTGCGCCGAAGCGCCGGTTGGACGTCGCCGGCGCGTGCCCGCGCTGCACCTTGCGAGGTGCGCCTGACCGGGTGCCGGCGTGGATCGCCGCGGCGGCCAGGGTCTCCTCCAGGTCAATGCCGGGTCCCCTTGCGCGGGGACCCGTCTCTCTCGGACGGTGGTGGCGCCATCGTCGCCGGGCTGCTACCTTTTTTGGCCTGAATCCGGTCGCGGAGGCGCATCGTGCGCCGGCCCGCGGTGCTGAACTCACTCCAGGAGCGGTTATGGCGACAACCCAGGCGGCAGCCCGAACAATGAAGGTGGCCCAGGTCAGCGCCCCCGGTGGGGCATTCGAGATCGTGACGCGGCCGATTCCGGTCCCCGGCGCCGCAGAGGTGCGCATCAAGGTGCAGGCCTGCGGCATCTGTCACAGTGATGCCTTCACCCAGGAGGGAACCTGGCCCGGGATCCAGTATCCGCGGGTGCCCGGTCATGAAGTCGCCGGCGTCATTGACGCACTGGGCGAGGGGGCCGGCGAGTGGCGCGTCGGCCAACGGGTGGGCGTCGGCTGGCACGGTGGTCAGGACAATACCTGTCCCGCGTGCCGTCGCGGGGATTTCCGCAACTGCCGCAACGTGCGGGTACCTGGCATCAGTTATGACGGTGGCTACGCCGAATACATGATTGCCCCGATCGAGGCGCTTGCGGCGATGCCGGAGACTCTCGATCCGATCGAAGCCGCGCCGCTGCTGTGCGCGGGCATCACGACGTTCAATGCGCTGCGGCACAGCGGTGCGCGGCCCGGGGACACCGTGGCGGTGCTCGGGATCGGCGGACTAGGGCACCTGGGTATCCAGTTCGCGAGCAAATTCGGTTTCCGGGTGGTGGCGATCAGCCGCGGCGCGGAGAATGCGGTGCTGGCGCACAAGCTCGGCGCGCATCACTACATCGACAGCACCGCGGAGCGCGCCGCAGATGCGCTGCAGAAGCTCGGCGGTGCGCGCGCCATCCTGGCCACTCCTCCGAATGCCAAATCGATGACCGAGGTGATTGATGGGCTGGGACCTGACGGCAAGCTGATCGTGGTCGGCGCGGATTTCACGCCCATCGAGGTGACGCCCCTGCAGTTGATCGGGGGTAGCCGTTCGATTCAGGGGTGGGCGTCCGGCACGCCGAGTGAT
>JAKADE010000045.1 GCA_021820785.1 Pseudomonadota bacterium | reverse complement strand
CGGGGCGACGTAGTGCAGCGCCGGCACGTCGGAGTGCTTCCCGGCCGGCACCGCCAGGCGCTCGAAGAAGCGCACCACGTCATACGCGGCGTAGCCGACCAGTCCGCCGGCGAGCGGCACGCCGGGCAGCTCAGGGCCGGGCACGGCGGTGCGCCCGAGGGCGCTGCGCAGGCCCTCGAGCAGTTCCGCGGCGCTGCGCGGCACCGGCCGGCGCTCAGCGCCGATCTGCAGAGCGTCCCGGGTCAGGCGCACGCTGAGCGCTTCGCCGAAGCCGATGAACGAATACCGCCCGAGGCGCTCTCCGCCCTCGACGCTCTCGAGCAGGAAGTGCGGGGCAAAGGCGCCGAGCTTCATGAATGCCGAGACCGGCGTGTCCAGATCCCCGGGGATGTCGAATGGCTGCTTCAACGCGTTCTCCAAAACACTCGGACGTAAAAAAACCCACTCCGGAGGCTGTCCGGAATGGGTCTTGTCGATTCTTGCGGCTGTCTTGTGCGGAAAAAATCAGCAGCCCGCGGCCCACTCCGGATAGGGAGTGCGCCACCACCAGTGCAGGTTGGTCGGGTGCAGCTGAAGCATGTCCCTGAGCCTATCACCACCGCCGCGCGCGATACAATAGCCGCCCGATCCGTCAGTCTGCGGTAGCCCGCCATGCCCTCATTCGATGTGGTCTCGGAGGTCGATGCTCACGAGGTCGCCAACGCGGTCGACCAGGCCAACCGTGAACTCACCCAGCGGTTCGACTTCAAGGACACCGGCGCGCGCTTCGAACTCGAGGAACTCGTCGTGACGCTGCAGGCGCAGGTGGATTTTCAGCTCAAGCAGATGCTGGAGATTCTCAAGCTGCGTCTCGCCAAGCGAGGCGTGGACCTGGCCTGCCTCGAGGCGAAGGATCCGGTGACCACCCTGTCCTCGGCGCGCCAGGAGGTGCACCTGAAGCAGGGGATCGACGCCGAGACGGGCCGGCAGGTCATGCGGCTGCTGAAGGATTCGAAGCTCAAGGTGCAGGGCAGCCTGCAGGGCGAGAAGGTGCGCGTCACGGGCAAGCAGCGGGATGATCTGCAGGCCGCGATCGCGCTGCTGCGCGGCGCGAAGGTGTCCGTGCCGCTGCAATTCAACAACTTCCGCGACTGAGCCGCCCCGATGATGCCCGTGGCACACGTGATCGACGGCCTGTGGCTCGCGTTTGTCGTGATCTGGCTGGTCGGGGCGCAATTCAACAAACGCGCCAGCACCCATGCGCCGTGGAAAACCTGGGTCGCGCGGCTCGCCATCCTCGCTCTGCTGGTCGGCGTGCGGCTGCACAGCGGCGGCGTGCAGCCCGGCGCGGCCGGTCCGGTTCGCCAGTACAGCGGTGTGGCGCTGGTCGCACTCGGGTTGGGATTTGCCGTCTGGGCCCGTGTTCACCTCGGACGCAACTGGGGCATGCCGATGTCCCTGCGTGCCGGACATGAACTCGTGACCAGCGGTCCGTATGCCTACGTGCGTCATCCCATCTACACGGGCGTGCTCCTGGCGCTGCTCGGCTCGGCGGTCGCGCTCGAGCCGATGTGGGGGTGGGCGCTGGTGCTGTTCTTCGCGTATTTCCTCTACAGCGCCCGCGCCGAGGAACGCATGATGGCCGAGCAGTTTCCCGAGGCGTACGCGGCCTACAAGGCGCGCACGCGCATGCTCATCCCGTTCGTCTTCTGAACGGGGTCGAGCCCTCCTGCCGTGCGGCGCAGGAGGGCTCGAGTGGCTCACGCGGCGCGCGCTTCCTGCGCGCCGTCGGCATCCGGCAGGTTCTCGAGCACCCGCGCCACGGCATGCACCGTGGCCGCGATCCGCACGGCGCTCTGGACCGCCTCGCGGCCCAGGCCGTGCTGGCGAACCTGGCGTTCGTGCGCGACGATGCACGCTCCGCACCCGTTGATGGCCGACACGGCGAGCGAGAGCAGCTCGAAGTCCGCTTTGGCGATCCCGGGATTGCCGATCACATTCATCCTGAGCCGCGCCGGCAGGGTGGCGTACTCGCTGTCCTCGACCAGGTGCGTGAACCGGTAATACACGTTGTTCATGCCCATGATTGCCGCTGCCGCGTGCGCGGCCTGGCGTTGGGTGGCATCGAGGTGTGCCGCGGCCAGCACGTCGAACGCAGCGAGCAGGCGCCGGTTGCGCGACGCGGCAGCCGAGGCCAGTCCGATCGCCCAGATCTGCGTCTCGTTCAGCCCGGGCGCGCCCGCCGGGCTGAGGACGCTCGAGAGGTTCAGTTTCAGGTCCCGCGCGTATTCCGGCAGCGCCTCGCGGATCGCATCGAGTGTATTCATGACAGTCTCCTCTGCGCCCCTCAGGCCACTTTGATCGTCGCGTCGCCCTGCTTCCAGTTGCACGGGCACAGCTCGTCGGTCTGCAGCGCATCGAGGACGCGCAGCACTTCCTCGGGACTGCGTCCGACGTTCAGGTCGGTGACGTAGACGAAGCGGATGACGCCCTGCGGATCAACGATGAACGTGGCGCGCTGGGCGACGCCTGCTTCGGCGTCGAGGATGCCGAGCCGCATCGACAGCTGACGCTTGATGTCCGAGAGCATGGGGAACGGCAGGTTGCGCAGCTCCTGCTTCTCGGTGCGCCACGCCAGATGGACGAACTCGCTGTCGATGCTCGCGCCGAGCACCTGGGCGTCACGCTCCTGGAACGCCTTGTCGAGCTGGCCGAATGCGGCGATCTCGGTCGGGCAGACGAAGGTGAAGTCCTTCGGCCAGAAAAAGACCACGAGCCACTTGCCCGGGAAACTCTGACCCGTGAAGGTCTGGAAGGCATTGCTGACGTCGCTGGAGACGACGCCGGTGAGGGAGAACTCCGGAAAACGCTGGCCGATCGATAACATGTCGCTCGCTCCTCGATGAGTGGTGCTTGGGATTCCCCGGTGGGGATGGACGGCATCATGCGGCTCGGCCTTTCATTGATCCAATCGATTGATTGTATAATCACGATAGATGGCGTAAATCGCCCAGAACCCCCGGAGTTTCACCGTGCCGGACATCAAGCTGAAAGATCTGCGCTACCTGGTGGCGGTGGCCGACACCCGCCACTTCGGTCGGGCGGCCGAGCGTTGCTTCGTCAGCCAACCGACGCTCTCGGCGCAGCTGAAGAAGCTCGAGCAGTCCCTCGGCGTGCAGCTCATCGAGCGCCAGCCGAACAACGTGGCGGTCACCGACGCCGGCGAGCAGATCGTTGCGCGTGCGCGGCGGATTCTCGAAGCGTGCGAGGAAGTCGCGACCCTCGCCCGTTCGCACCGTGACCCGCTCGCCGGCGTGCTGCGCGTGGCGCTGCTGCCGACCATCGGGCCGTACCTGCTGCCGCACATCGCGCGGCCCGTGCAGCGGGCACTGGCGCGCCTGGAGCTGCACCTGCACGAGTATCAGACCGCACCGATGCTGGAGCGGCTGAAGGCCGGTGAGTTGGATATGGGCATTCTCGCGCTGCCGGTGGACCTCGAGGGTCTCGAAGCACGCGAGCTCTACAGCGAGCCGTTCAAGGTGCTGGTGCCCGACCGTCACGCGCTCGCCAAGCGCGAGCGCGTGACGATGAGCGATCTGGAGGGGCAGTCGCTGCTGCTGCTCGAGGAGGGCCACTGCCTGCGCGACCAGGCGCTGGCGGTGTGCAGCCGGGCCGGTCTCGGGGGGCGTCAGGACTTCAGTGCCACCAGTCTCGAGACACTGCGCCAGATGGTGGCCACCGGAGCGGGCATCACCCTGCTGCCGCAGCTGGCGACCGAGGGCGCGTACGGCAATGCGCGCGGCACGTGCGTGCTGCCGTTCGCCAGGCCGGTGCCGAGCCGGCGTGTCGGCGCGGTGTGGCGCAAGACCAGCGCGCGCCGACCGGCGATCGAGGCGGTCTGCGACCTCATCGCCGAGCGCATCGAGCGCGCAGGCCGCCTCGATGCGCGCTGAGCGGCGCATCCCGATGGCATAATCGATCCACCGTGAGCCGAGTTGTCGCAGTCACAGACCACGTTACGCCCTACGACCGTCTCGGCCTCAGTGACGCGGCCGTCGAGCAGCTGCTGCGCACTGGCGAGCAGCGTGCGGCTCTCGAGGCGTATTTCGGTCTCGACGAATACCGTGAGCTCGCGCAGCTCGCAGTCGCCGCGGCGGCGCGAACCCGCGAGACGTCGCTGCCGCACGTGTTCATCGTGCCGGGCATTCTCGGCTCGCTGCTCGGCCTGCGCCGGCGCGCGCCGCTGCCCGACGATGTGGTGTGGCTCGATCCGCTGGATATCCAGGCCGGCCGCCTCTCGCTCCTCGATCCGCGCTCGGGCGCGCCCGTCGAGCCGCTCGGGGCGGTTCTGTACTCGCACCTGAAACTCAAACTCCGACTGTGCGCAGCCGGGTTTCCCGTCACGCTGTACGCCTATGACTGGCGCGAAGACATCGTCATGCTCGGGGAATCCCTCGCCGCCCGGCTGCGCGCGCAAGCGCCGGGTCCGGCGGCAATCGTGGCGCACAGCATGGGCGGGCTCGTCAGCCGCATCGCGCTCGCCCAGGAGGGCACGGCGCACGTCACGCGCGCCGTCCTGCTCGGCACGCCGAACTTCGGAGCGTTCTCACCACTGCAGGCGCTGCGCGGCACGTACGCGGTGGTGCGCAACCTCGCACGGCTCGATCCGGGCCGTACCGCCGGTGAGCTGGCCGAGCGCGTCTTCGGCGCATTCCCGAGCCTCTACCAGATGTTGCCCGCGGCGGCCGACGGCCTCGATCTGACGGATCCTCGGCACTGGCCGGACTGCGGACCCGCGCCGCGACCGGCACTGCTCGAGCAGGCCCGCGGCTTTCACCGGGCGCTGCCGGCGCCGGATGAGCGGTTCGCGGTGATCGCCGGCATCGGTCACCGGACGGTGACCGATGCCGTGCGCAGCGCGGACGGCTTCCGGTACACGATCACGCGCGGCGGCGACGGAACCGTTCCCGCCGCCAGCGCGGCACCGCCCGGCATGCAGACCTACTACACGCGGGCCGCGCACAGCGATCTGACCCTCGACGGCCAGGTGGCCGATGCGATCGTCGATCTGCTGCGGTTCGGTGTCACCACGCGCCTGCCGGCACGCTGGTCGAGCCGGGCCCGGGCGCGGGCCATGATCAGCGATGCAGAGCTCGCGGCGCTGCCGGCCGGCAAACTGCACTGGGCGCGGCTCAGTGCGCACCAGCGCCAGGCATTTCTCGATGGGCTCAACGAGCCGCCGCCCGTGCGGCTGCGAGTGCCACCCGGCTGAGCGCCGAAGCGCTCAGAGGTGCTCGGCGGCCGTCGCCAGCACGCTCTCGGCGCCCCCCTCGACGATCTGGGCGAGCCCCAGCGCTTGCGGCAGGATCTGCCGGGCATAAAAGTGCGCCGAGCGGATCTTTGCCTCGTAGAAGGCGCGGTCCGCCCCGGCGAGCCCCGCGGCGGCAAGCGCCGCGGACTTCGCGAGCAGCCAGCCGCCGATCACGACGCCGCAGAGTTTCAGGTAGGGCACGGAGACGGCGAACCCGCGCGCCGGATCCGCCGCCATGGCCTCGAGGAGCGCGCGCGTGGCGCGCTCCAGCAGTGTCACGGCCTGCAGTGCCGCATCGCGAGTCTCGGTGACTGCGGGCGCGGCGGTCTCGAACGCGCGCAGCTCGGCGGTCATGTCCGTCAGGAGTCTCGCCATGGCCGCACCGCGGTCCCGGGCGAGCTTGCGGCCCAACAGGTCGTTCGACTGGATGCCCGTGGTGCCCTCGTAGATCGTCGTGATGCGTACGTCGCGCACGTACTGCGCCGCGCCCGTCTCCTCCACGAAGCCCATGCCGCCGTGCACCTGCACGCCGAGGGCCGTAGTCTCGTTGCCCGTCTCCGTGCACCAGCCCTTGACGATCGGAATGAGCAGCTCACCGCGCTCGAGCGCAGCGCGGCGCGCCGCCGCATCCGGGTGATGGGCGCCCAGATCGAGCTGCAGCCCGGCGTACAGGGCGAGCGCCCGCGACGCTTCGGTGCAGGACTTCATCGTGAGCAGCATGCGCCGCACGTCAGGATGCTCGATGATCGGCGCCGCCGCGGCGCCGGCCGCGCCCGGCGGCTTGCCCTGCACGCGGGTGCGGGCGTATTCAACGGCCCGCTGGAAGGCGCGCTCGCCCATGGCGTAGCCTTCGACCCCGACGGCGAGCCGCGCGGTATTCATCATGACGAACATGTATTCCAGGCCGTGGTTCGCTTCCCCGACCAGGTAACCGACGGCGCCGTGCTCGTGGCCATACTCCATCACGCAGGTCGGGCTGGCGTGAATGCCGAGCTTGTGCTCGATCGACGCGCAGCGCACCTCGTTGCGCTCGCCGAGCGATCCATCGGGACCGATCAGCACCTTCGGCACGATGAACAGCGAGATTCCCTTGACCCCCGCCGGCGCGCCCTCGATGCGGGCGAGCACCATGTGGATCGTGTTCTCGGTCAGATCGTGGTCGCCCCAGGTAATGAAGATCTTCTGGCCGAACAGCCGGAAGTGATCGCCCTCGGGCACCGCGCGGGTACGGATCTGCGCGAGGTCCGAGCCGGCGTGCGGCTCGGTCAGCACCATCGTGCCGGTCCACTCGCCGCTGATCATCTTCGGCAGAAACCGCTGCTGCTGCTCCTGTGAGGCGCACATCGACAGCGCATGCACCGCCCCGTGGGTAAGCATCGGGCAGAGCTTGAACGCCAGGTTCGCCGAAGCGAGGATCTCCTGGACGGCATTGCTCAGCGCCTGTGGCACCGGCTGTCCCCCGAAACGCGGGTCGGCGCCGAGCTGCGGCCAGCCACCCTCGGCGAACTGGCGGTACGCGTCCTTGAAGCCCTCGGGCGTGCGGACCCCCTCGGGGCTCCAGTGCGCCCCCTCGCGGTCCCCGGGGCGGTTCAGCGGCTCGAGCACCGACTCGGCGAAGCGCCCGGCCTCTTCGAGGACGGTGCGGCCGAGCTCATCCGAATACTCGGCATATTGCGGACAGGCGGACAGGGCGGTGCTGCCGAGCAGTTCCTCGAGAACGAAACGCAGCTCTCTCAGGGGCGCGCGATACATGATCGATCTCCGCAGGCGGGGATTGCGGCTGCCATTTTAACCGTTTTTCGTCCATATCCTACTCCCGAGTAACGTTCCTTCCAGCCGGTAGGTTCCGGTCTCATGGCCGGCGTGCCGGGTCGGCGGGGGGCGCCGGTCCGCGGCGGCGCCATCGTCCGGGCCGGCCCATATGTCAAACCTCGGCCGCACCCGGCCGACCGCCGCGCGAATATGACAAGCTGTTATGACAAACCTCGCTTCTGCGGCCTTCGTCTTTACGCACGGTCCGGAGGAACGCGAGGGAGTTCACGGCGCCGCGGGCACCGGAGTGTCACCCTTTGCGTACACTTCAGCCCTCGATCCGCTCATCCATGGGAAATGTCATGCACGCCGCGGCACTGCACAGCGCTCGCTCCGAAGACACTGGTTCTACCGCGGTGGCGCAGAGTATCGAGGCACTCGGCCGGCGCATCTGCGAGGCGTTGCCGCCACTGCGCCTGCACTCGGTGTCCATCTGTGACATCCAGTGCAACGTGCTGTGGCTGAGCGAGGGAGCCCTCGGCCCGGACGAGCACGCGCTCGTCACCGACGCTCTGGAGCGCTTCGGCCGCGCCGGGGAGAGTTTCGAGGCGCGCGTCGAGGATGGACGCGTGGCGGTGTTTCTCGCGGTCCGCGCGGCACGCTCGGAACTGGCCGGGCTGGTGATGGTCCTGGCCGATACCAAGGCCGGCGGGGAAGGGCTGCTCGGGCGCATCGCCACCGGACCGGTCCAGGCCCTGATCCGCGACCTCGGCGCGGCGATCCCGCATGCGCCGGCGCGGCGGCTCGATCACGATCCGACCGGGATGCTGCTATCCCTGGCAGACGATGCGCCGCCCGCGGAACCGACCCCGGCGCCGCCCGTCGCGGCACGCGTCCTTGCGCCTGCCGCGGTGGACGAGTTGCTCGTGCACGGGGCGCTGTCGCTCGAACTCGAGCCGCCGGCCGGGACCTCGGCCTCGAAGGGTAGCGACGCTGCGTCGAAGCCTGCACCGAATCCACCACCGGAGCCCCCGGTGCTGCAGCCGCCGGCGGCCGCAGCAGCCCCCGACGCCACGGTCGAGACCGTGGCGCTCGAGGTGATGCCGTTCGTCAAATTGCGCAGCGGGGGCCGGATGCGCCGCTTCGAGGTGCTGCCCCGGGGGACGCCGCGGCAGAACCGCGACCCGGCTGCCCTCGATGCGCTGGCGATGCACAGCCTGCTGGCGTGGATGGCCGCGCACCGGGCGGACTGGACGCTCGAGCCCACCGCCTTCACCCTGAACCTGTCGATCGCGACGCTCGAGGATGAGCAGTTTCTGCGCCAGCTCAGTGCCGGCTTCAGCCGCAGCGGCATCTCTCCGGAGAGCGTCGGGTTCGAGATTGCCGAGCCGTTGTGCACGCAGCGGCGCGCCTCGGTGGAGCGCTTCATCAACGGGTGCGAGCGACTCGGATGTTTCGTCGTGATCGATGGGTTCACCTTCGACTCGGCCGTCGTGCCGCTGCTGCGCTCCAAGGCGGTACGGCTGGTGAAGATCGACCCGCGGCTGTGTACCGCCGCGCTGAAAGACAAGCTTGCGCAGGCCGTAGTCGTGGCGATCGTGCAGGCGGTCAAGGTACTGGGCATCCACTGCGCCGCACAGCAGATCGAGACGCAGCAGGTGCTGCGCTGGCTCACCGCGGTCGGCTGCGACTTCGGTCAGGGGTCGATGCTCGCGCGGCCGCTGCCGATTGCGCGGCTGCAGGGGTCCGCAGGCGCTCCAGGCGCCGCGTCGCCGAGCGCCGACGAGTCCAGATAGGGTAAGCTTGGACCCCTTCCGCAGTCCCTGAGCGGGTGCTGCGGGTGAAACATCATGAAGATCAAGACCGTCATCGTCGACGACGAGGCGCTCTCTCGGCGTGGCATCGAACGGCTGCTGCGCCAGACGCCGGATTTCGAAGTGATCGCCGAGTGCGGCAATGGCCGTGACGCGGTCGGCGTGATCCAGCACGAACACCCCGATGTGGTGTTTCTGGATATCCAGATGCCCGTGCTGTCCGGCTTTGAGGTGCTCGCGCGTCTGCCGCAGGACAGCGTTCCGCTGGTCGTGTTCGTCACCGCGTTCGACCAGTACGCGCTGCGCGCCTTCGAGGCGCGCGCCGTGGATTATCTGCTGAAGCCCGTCGATGAGCGCCGCTTCGAGATGACGCTCGACCGCGTCCGGCAGAATCTGCAGGCGCGCCATGCAGTCGATCAGCGCGACAAGCTGATGGAGGTGGTCGCGGAGATCACCGGGGCCGGGGAAATCGAGCTCGAGACCATCCTCGAGCACGGCAGCACGGCGATCGAGGCCAGCCACCCGCAGATCTTGCCGATTCGACAGGGCCGGCACACCGCGCGTGTGCCGGTCACCTCCATTCAATGGATCGACGCGGCCGGCGATTACATGTGCGTGCACGCCGAGGGCGATACGCACATCCTGCGCGGCACGATGAAAGAGCTCGAGGAAGTGCTCGATCCGCGCATCTTCCAGCGCGTGCACCGCTCCACGATCGTCAACCTCCGCTACGTCAAGAGTCTGCGTGCGCACATGAACGGAGAGTACTTCCTGACGCTCGACGGCGGGCAGGAGCTGAAGCTCTCGCGGACTTACCGGGACAAGATCGAAATTTTCCTCGGCAACAGCCCGCTGCAGCGCAGCGCCGGGGAGTAGGCGGGCGGAAGCGCGATCAGGCCGGGTGTGTGCGCCGCGCCCGCCACGGCGCGGCGAGCGCCTGCTGAATGCGGCGGCCCAGGCTGCCTCCCGCCGGTGCGCGCAGGCGGAACCCGACGGCCCGCACGTAGTCCGGTACGCTCCAGCGGAATCTGGAACCGCCGGGAAAGACGTGCGTATCGCCGGCCTGCAGCCGCCGGCTGACCCCGGCGATCTCGACGATCGCACACCCCTGCACGACGTGTACGATCTGTTCGGCGGCATATTCCCACTGGAACCGGCCGCTGGTGCAGTCCCACATGAATGCCGAAGCGGCGCCGTCGGTGCTGCTGGCCAGGGGTTTCTCGCGCGCCCGGGGTTCTCCCTCGAGCACCCAGTCGCCCGGGATCTCGAGCGGCTCGAGTCCGTAGGCGTCGCGCCGTCCGGGCAGCGGGCCCTCGAGCGAGACGGTCTGCTCGAGCAGGTCGAGATCCTCGGACACCTGCGCGGGGTGTACGGGTGCGCCGGGTTGTGGCGTTTTTCCCAAGAGACGTTCTCCACTGCGGCGCGAGCGCTCGGCGGTCCCACCGCCTGCAACGGATGCACCAGGGCCGAGCGTCCGCCCGGCAGCTCATGGCATGCAGCATACGGTTCGCAGGGGTGCCTTTCCGTGAGTTGGCGCACAGGGTGTCGGCGCTGCGTGGGCGCGAAAGGTGCGGATTCCGCCCCACCCGGCCTCACGTTACACTCGGCTGCACGCGGACGAGTGATCGTCCGGCACGGGCGGTTCCGCCGCCGCTGACCGTAGAGTAAGGGGCGTCGCGATGAACCGAATCTGGCTGCAGTCGTATCCTCCCGGTGTTCCGCCCGAGGTCGACCTGAAGCGGCTGAGTTCCCTGGCCGAACTGGTGGAGCATGCCTGTACCGCATACCGCGAGCTGCCGGCATACGAGCAGTTCGGCGCCACACTCAGTTACGGGCAGCTCGATGAGCTCAGCCGTGCCTTCGCGGCCTGGCTGCAGTCGGTCGGACTCGCCAGGGGCGACCGGATCGCCATCATGCTGCCCAATTGTCTGCAGTATCCGGTGGCGCTCTTCGGAGCGCTGCGCGCCGGTCTGGTGGTGGTCAATACCAACCCTCTCTACACGGCGCGTGAACTTGCGCACCAGCTGGAGGACTCCGGTGCGCTCGCAATCGTGGTGCTGGAGAACTTCGCACACGTCGTGGAGGAAGTCGCACCGCATTCCCAGTTGAAGCACATCATGGTGACTGCGGTTGGCGATCTGCTGCCTGTGCCGAAATCATGGGTGGTCAACTTCGTCGTGCGGCACCACCGCAAGCAGGTCGCTCCGTGGCACATTCCGCAGGCCGTGATGCTGCGCAGCGTGCTGCGGACGGGACGCGAGTTGCGCTTTCGCCCCGAGCCGCTCGGCAGTGACGATCTGGCCTTCCTGCAATACACCGGCGGAACGACCGGCGTCGCCAAGGGCGCCATGCTCACGCACGGCAACCTCTGCGCCAACCTGCTGCAGGCGCTTGCCTGGATCGACGGGTACTTCACGGGCGAGCCGGGCACGCTGATCACCGCGATTCCGCTCTATCACGTATTCGCGCTCACGGCGAACTGCCTGTTGTTCGCGTACCTCGGCTGGAAGAACGTGCTCATCATCAATGCACGGGATTTCCCGGCGCTGGTCGCGGAGATGAAGCGCCACAAGTTCGAGTTCTTCAGCGGCGTCAATACGCTCTTCAACGCGTTGCTGCATACGCCGGGCTTCGCCGAGGTCGACTTCAGTCACCTGAAAATCACCCTGGGCGGTGGTATGGCCGTGCAGGCCGCGGTGGCGCAGCGCTGGAAGGAGGTCACCGGGAAGATCCTCAGTCAGGCGTGGGGGTTGACCGAGACGTCCCCTGCGGTGGCGATCAATCCCATCGGCGATGACTTCAACGGATCGGTGGGCCTGCCCATTTCGTCGACTGAGGTGACGATCAAGGACGATGCCGGCAATGATCTGCCGATCGGCGAGCCTGGAGAAGTCTGCGTGCGTGGCCCGCAGGTGATGCGCGGTTACTGGAATCGGCCCGATGAGACCGCGGAGGTGCTCTCGCCCGACGGGTGGTTGCGAACCGGCGACATCGGATACATGAACGCGAAGGGTTTCGTGTATCTGCAGGACCGCAAGAAAGACATGATCCTGGTGTCAGGTTTCAATGTCTATCCGAATGAGGTCGAGGAAATTGCGGTCACGCACCCTGCGGTCCTGGAGGCTGCGGCCATCGCGCAGCCCGATGAACACTCCGGAGAGGTGGTTGCGCTGTTCGTGGTGCCGAAGGATCCGTCGGTCACGGCTCAGGACATTATCGATTTCTGCCGCAAATCCCTTGCCGCGTACAAAGTCCCGAGGCACGTCTACTTCCGCAAGGAACTGCCGAAGAGCAACGTAGGAAAGATCCTGCGCAAGGAATTGCGTGCCGAACTCGCCAGCTAATCGGTCTCTGTAAAAGAAAACGCCGGCATTTCCTCTGGAAATGCCGGCGCCTCTGTC